>NZ_JAYVFH010000155.1:0-7891 GCF_043773265.1 Flavobacterium sp.
TTACAAAACAACAAAGTAAAAGCACAACTAATACCTTTTTCAATCACAAAACAACTAGAAAAAGGTGCCTTTTTAAACAACAAAACTATGGAAATCAACATCAACGAAGAAGAGTTTTTAATGGAAACAGTTCAAATAGCACTTGAAGGAAAACACAACATGAAAAACGCAATGGCAGCAACATCTGTGGCAAATATTTTGCGCATCAGAAAGCAAACAATTCGTGAAAGTTTGTCAAATTTTCAAGGTGTTGAACATCGTTTAGAAAAAGTGCTAAAAATTCAAAATGTTCAGTACATTAATGATAGTAAAGCAACAAATGTTAACGCAACTTTCTTTGCCCTAGACAGTATGACTAATCCAACAGTTTGGATTCTTGGTGGTGTTGATAAAGGAAATGATTATACCGAACTTATGCCACTTGTTCACGAAAAAGTAAAAGCAATTATTTGTCTAGGCGTTGAAAATAAAAAAATAATTGATGCTTTTGGAAACATTGTAGATATGATGGTAGAAGTTGATAATATGCACGATGCTGTAAATACTGCAAGACACATTGCCGAAAAAGGCGATACAGTTTTGTTATCTCCAGCTTGCGCAAGTTTTGATTTATTTGAAAATTACGAAGACAGAGGAAATCAATTTAAAAGAGAAGTTAGAAACTTGTAATTAATTTACGTGTTTCGTGTTTCGAGTTAAAGGTTTTTAGTTGACTAAAAATTATATTTTATTACGAAACACGAAACACGAAACACGAAACACGAAACACGAAACTATAAAAATGCTACAAATAATAAACAGTTTAAAAGGAGATAAAGTCATCTGGGCATTCATTGCTCTCTTGGCGTTGTTTTCATTTATGCCTGTTTTTAGTGCAAGTAGTAATTTGGCCTATATGCGTCATGGTTCTGGAAACGCATTGACTTATTTGCTTAAACATGCAGTTCATATTTTTATTGGATTTTTTATTATTTACCAAGTACACAAAATACCTTATCATTATTTTAGAGGGATTTCAATGGTTTCCTTACCAATAGTTTGGATATTATTAGTTTACACTTTAGTAAAAGGAACAGTTGTTGAAGGAGCAAATGCAAGTCGTTGGATACAAATTCCTTTTATAGGTATTTCATTTCAAACATCAACCTTGGCAGCAATAGTTTTATATGTTTATGTTGCAAGATATTTGTCTAAATCAAGAGAAATAATTCCTAACTTTAAACAATCTTTTATTGAATTATGGATTCCAGTTTTTATTACAATTGCATTAATTTTCCCAGCCAATTTTTCAACAGCTGCTTTGATTTTTGCAATGGTAACAATGTTAGCTTTTATTGGAAAATATCCATTAAAATATATCGGAATTATTCTTGGAGTTGGATTAATATCTGGTTTGTTTTTTATACTAATTGTTAAAGCTTTTCCAGATGCTTTTCCAAATCGTGTTGATACTTGGATTAGTCGAATTGATAACTTTACTAGCGATAAACCTGGTGAAGATGATTATCAAATAGAAAAAGCCAAAATTGCAATAGCTACAGGTGGAATTTATGGGCTTGGACCAGGAAAAAGTATTCAAAAAAACTTTCTTCCACAATCTTCTTCCGATTTTATTTTTGCAATAATTGTTGAAGAATATGGAATATTAGGAGCATTAACAATATTAGGATTATACCTTCTTTTATTATTTAGATTTATTATTGCTGCACACAAAGCCAATTCTCTTTTCGGAAAATTAGTCGTCGTTGGTCTTGGCTTTCCAATTATTTTTCAGGCATTAATAAATATGGCTGTTGCAGTTGAATTGTTGCCTGTAACTGGTCAAACATTACCGTTAATTAGTTCAGGCGGAAGTTCTGTTTGGATGACATGCATTGCAATCGGAATTATTTTAAGCGTAACTAAAAAAGAAGAAGAAATTGCTCAAGAATTAGACGAAAAACAAAAACGTGACGAAGCATTAAAACGTTTAATTGATAAGCAATTACAAGACGATGAAGATTCAGAAATAATTTCAGAAAACGAAGATTGTTCTATCACAGATAATCCAATGAAAGCCATTCTTAAAAAACAATAAGTTAAAAACTCCGAGACTCACATTGCAAACTTTGCGAATCTCAGTGTAAAATTAAAATGAGAAATTACAAATTCATATTAAGTGGTGGTGGAACTGGAGGACATATTTATCCTGCAATTGCTATTGCCAATGAATTAAAACTTCGTTTTCCAAACTGCGAAATTCTTTTTGTTGGTGCAAAAGACAAAATGGAAATGCAAAAAGTGCCACATGCTGGTTACAAAATTGAAGGTCTTTGGATTGCAGGTTTACAAAGAAAATTGACATTACAAAATATTATGTTTCCTTTAAAATTGGCTAACAGTTTATGGAAATCAAGAACAATAATTAATAATTTTAAGCCAGATGTAGTAATAGGAACTGGAGGATTTGCTAGCGGACCATTATTGCAAGTAGCCAATAGTTTAAATATACCAACAGTAATTCAAGAACAAAACTCTTATCCTGGAATTACCAATAAATTATTAAGTAAAAAGGCAAATGCAATTTGTGTAGCTTATGAAAACTTAGAACGTTTTTTTCCTAAAAATAAAATTGTTTTTACAGGAAATCCAGTTCGTCAAGATTTATTAGAAATTAATTCTAAAAGAGATGAGGCATTGTCTTATTTTAATTTAGATGCCAATAAAAAAACACTTCTAATAATTGGAGGAAGCTTAGGTTCTAGAAGAATAAACCAATTAATTGCTAAAGAATTAGATTTTTTTATTGCTAATGATATTCAAGTTTTTTGGCAATGTGGAAATTTTTATATGACAGAATATAAACATTTTTCAGAAAAAGAAAACGTGCAAGTAGATTCGTTTATTGATAGAATGGATTTGATTTATGCTGCAGCCGATTTTGTAATTTCTAGAGCTGGAGCATCTTCAGTTTCAGAGTTGTGTTTGGTAGGAAAACCAGTTTTGTTTATTCCATCACCAAATGTTGCAGAAGATCATCAAACCAAAAATGCAAAATCAATTGTAGATAAAAACGGAGCACTTTTGTTAAAAGAATCTGAATTGGATGAAAAATTTGAAACAGTTTTTAATCAATTAATCCATGACGAAAATTTGCAAAATAATCTAAGCCAAAACATTAAAAAATTAGCTAAGCCAAACGCAACCAAAGATATTGTTGAAGAAATAATAAAATTAATAAAATAATATAAAAAACTTTGCGCCTTAGCGACTTAGTGGCAATAAAAAAATGAACCTAAACCAAATACATAACGTCTATTTCATAGGAATTGGAGGCATCGGAATGAGTGCTTTGGCTCGTTATTTTCAAAATATTGGAAAGAATGTTTCTGGTTATGACAAAACACCAACAATGCTAACAGATGAATTGCTTACTGGTGGAATGAACATACATTTTGAAGACAATATCAGTGAAATCCCAACTGATTATTATATTGAAAACACACTTGTAATTGTAACTCCAGCAGTTCCAGTTTCTCACTCAGAATGGAATTATTTTGTTGAAAGAGATTTTACAATAAAAAAACGCGCCGAAGTTCTTGGTTTAATAACCAAAGACACTTTTTGTTTTGCTGTTGCTGGAACTCATGGTAAAACAACAACATCAAGTATTCTAGGACATATTTTATATGAATCTGGCGAAGACGTAACCGCTTTTCTTGGAGGAATTGTTGAAAATTATAATTCTAATTTAATAGGAAGCGGAAAAACAATTACCGTTGTCGAAGCTGACGAATTTGATAGATCATTCTTGCATTTACATCCAAACATTGCTTGTGTAACATCAATGGATGCTGATCATTTGGATATTTATGGTGATAAAAATGCAATTGAAGAATCGTTTAGAGAATTTGCCGATAAGGTTCAAGATAAAACCAAAATGTTTGTCCCAAAAGGATTAGATTTAGATGGATTGACAATTGCAATTAATGACGATGCAACTTTCAAAGCATTTAATATCAGAATAGAAAATAGTAGTTATGTTTTTGACGTACAAACACCATCAGAAACCATAAAAAATATTTCGTTTGGATTACCTGGACATCATAATTTAATGAATGCTTTAATGGCTTTAGCAATGGCTAAAACTTTTGGTTCCCCAACCGAATCCATTGCTAAAGCTTTAGCATCATTTAAAGGAGTTCAACGAAGATTTTCGTATCAAATAAAATCAAAAAATCTCGTTTATATAGATGATTATGCTCACCATCCAACAGAAATAAATGCAGTACATCAAGCGGTTCGAGAATTGTATCCAAACCAAAAAGTTTTGGCAATTTTTCAACCACATTTGTTTAGTAGAACTCGAGATTTTGCAGATGATTTTGCCAAAAGTTTATCTCAATTTGATGAAATACTTTTATTAGATATTTATCCAGCAAGAGAATTGCCTATGGAAGGAATTACATCGAGTTGGTTACTATCAAAAATGAAAAATGAAAATAAAAAACTAGTAGTAAAAACCAATTTGATTACATCAGTTTTAGAGAGTAATGCGACGATTATTATTACAATTGGTGCTGGCGATATTGGAGAGTTGGTTCCGAAAATAAAAAAAGAACTAGAGAATAAAATAGATTAAAAACATTTAGGTCTTTGTGATTTTTCGAAAAAAAACATTTCAAAAAATTCAAAGTAAGAAATTATAAAGCTTATGAAATATTTTAATTGGATAAATATCAGACTTGTACTAATATTTTCTTTAGTAATCTTCTTGTATTCGTTTACATCAATCAGAAATTCGCAGCGCAAATTAAAGAAATCTGAAGTCATTTTTGTTGGAGACAACAACAATTTTGTTAAACAAGAAACGGTTAATAAATTGTTAATAGAAAATATTTCAGATGTAAAAACCATAGCCAAAGAGGACTTAAATTTGAACAAATTGGAAAATTCCATCAACAACCATCCAATGATTGAAAAATCAGAAGTTTTTGTTAGTGTTGATGGAGTTTTAAAAGCAATAGTTATACAAAAAACACCAGTTGCAAGAGTTTTTAACGATGAAGGTTCTTTTTATATTGATTATCAAGGAAATGAAATGCCTTTATCAGATAATTATACAGCAAGAGTACCATTGATTTCTGGAAAAATTAATGATAAAAACATAATAAAATTATCTAAAATTTTGAAGATGATTTATGATGATGAATTTTTGAAAAAAAATATCATTGGAGTTCAGTTTTTGGCAGATGAAAGCTTAATGATGACCAACAGAAATTTTGATTATCAAATAGAATTCGGAAAAATGATGAACGAAGAAAAAAAATTTAAAAATTATAAAGCTTTTTTTCAAAAAGCAATTTTAGATAGCACATTATATAATTACAAAAGAATAAATTTGAGATTCACCCAACAAGTTGTTTGTACAAAATAACTAGAACTCAAATAAAGATAGAATTGATACTATGGAGAATAGAGAAAACATTGCAGTTGGTTTAGACATTGGAACGACAAAAATCGTTGCAATGATTGGTAAAAAAAATGAATATGGCAAACTTGAAATTTTAGGACTTGGAAAAGCCAAAAGTTTAGGTGTTGCAAGAGGTGTTGTAAATAACATTACACAAACTATTCAATCTATTCAACAAGCAGTTTTAGAAGCCGAAGAAAATTCTGGATATAAAATTAGTGATTGTGTAGTAGGTATTGCTGGTCAACATATTAGAAGTATTCAACATACAGATTACATCAGTAGAAGCAATCCAGAAGAAGTAATCAGCGGAAAAGACATTCAATTACTAATTGATCAAGTAAATAAATTGGCAATGCTTCCTGGCGAAGAAATTATTCACGTATTGCCACAAGAATTTAAAATTGACGGACAATCTGAAATCAAAGAACCAATTGGTATGTATGGAGGACGATTAGAAGCAAGTTTTCATGTTGTAGTTGGGCAAGCATCTTCTATCAGAAATGTAGGAAGATGTATTCAAAGTTCAGGAATAGAATTGTCTGGATTAACATTAGAACCATTGGCTTCATCTGATGCAGTTTTAAGTCAAGAAGAAAAAGAAGCTGGAGTTGCATTAATTGATATTGGTGGAGGAACAACAGATTTAGCAATATTTAAAGATGGAATCATTCGTCATACTGCAGTAGTTCCTTTTGGAGGAAATGTAATTACAGAAGACATTAAAGAAGGATGTTCTATTATTGAAAAACAAGCCGAATTGTTAAAAGTAAAATTTGGTTCAGCTTGGCCAGGCGAAAATAAAGATAATGAAATAGTATCAATTCCTGGATTAAGAGGAAGAGAACCAAAAGAGATTTCATTAAAAAACTTATCCAAAATAATTCATGCTCGTGTAATTGAAATTATAGAACAAGTTTTTGCAGAAATAAAAGCTTATGGTCACGAAGATCCAAGAAAAAAACTAATTGCAGGAATTGTATTAACTGGTGGTGGAGCACAACTACAACACATTAAACAATTAGTAGAATACATCACAGGAATGGACACTAGAATTGGTTATCCTAACGAACATTTGGCAGGAAATTCTAGCGAAGACATTTCAAGTCCATTATTTGCAACAGCAGTTGGTTTAGTAATGAATAGTATTGCGAATAATACACAAAGTGCTTATAAATTAGAAATGACTCACGCAATTCCGCAACAAAAACAGGTAATAATTCCTGTTGTAGAAGAAGTGAAAATTGAAGAACAAGTAGAAAATACATTAAAAGAAGTTGAAACTACAGAAGGCAAAATCAGAAAATCATTTTTTGATAAATATGTAGATAAAATTAAAGATTTCTTAGACAACGCAGAGTAATTAGGGTTCAGTTTTCAGTTCTCAGTATACAGTGTTGAAACCTAACAAAAGAATCAAGTTTTTAATTAGCTAAATTTATAGTAAAATTAAATTTGTGCTAATTTGTGAATTGACAATCATCGAATACAAATAAAAAAAACACGAATGAGATAAATTTGTGTCGGATAAAAACAAAACTAGAATACAGAATAAAATCAAACAAAACCAAAATAGTATGATGAGCAACTCAGAATTTGGAAGCATCTCATTTGATTTACCAAAAAATCAATCAAATGTAATAAAAGTAATAGGAGTTGGTGGCGGCGGAAGCAATGCAATCAACCACATGTTCAAGCAAGGAATCAAAGGTGTAGATTTCATCGTTTGTAATACTGATTCTCAGGCATTGCAAAACAGTCCTGTGCCAAATAAAATTCAGTTAGGTGTAAACCTTACAGAAGGTTTAGGCGCTGGAGCAAATCCAGATGTAGGGCAACAATCTGCAATAGAAAGTGTTGGAGATATTGAAAAAATGTTAGACAGTAATACTAAAATGGTTTTCATCACCGCAGGAATGGGTGGCGGAACTGGAACTGGTGCTGCGCCTGTAATTGCTCAATTGGCTAAAGAAAGAGATATTCTTACTGTTGGAATTGTAACATTGCCTTTCTCATTTGAAGGAAAAGTACGTTATGAACAAGCAAAATTGGGTATAGAAAAATTGCGCAAGCAAGTCGATTCTTTGATTGTGATAAACAACAATAAATTAAGAGAAGTATATGGAAATCTTGGTTTCAAAGCAGGATTTTCTAAAGCTGATGAAGTTTTAGCTACAGCATCAAGAGGAATTGCAGAAGTAATTACTCATCACTACACTCAAAATATCGATTTAAGAGATGTTAAAACGGTATTGTTTGATAGCGGAACAGCAATCATGGGATCTTCAATTTCTTTTGGAGATAATAGAGCTAAAGAAGCTATTGTTGCAGCATTAGATTCTCCATTGTTAGATGATAATAAAATTACTGGTGCCAAAAACGTATTGTTGCTTATCGTTTCGGGTACTAATGAAATAACAATGGACGAAATTGCTGAGA
>NZ_JAYVFH010000156.1:0-18491 GCF_043773265.1 Flavobacterium sp.
GTGAATTAACATTATATATTTCACTAGCAATAGGATTTTTAGAAACTATTTATTGTTTTTTCAGTCTTCGCTCTGAGTCTTTATCAATTAAAAACTATATAATAAGCATTGTTTTATTATTAATTTATTTTCTTTCAAAAAGAGTAGTTTTTGTGGCTAAAAATATTAACTATATTTTTAAAGCCATTTACATATTTTATTTAATTTTTGTCTTTACAAATCTTGTTTTTAAACCTTTCAATCTTATAACATACACAGCGTTTTTAATTATTTTATATTTTTCATTTACTGTATATTCTAATCTAAAACAATACCTACTTTTTAATATGTTATTGGTGTTTTTATTGTCCTTTTTATTTTTACATAAAAGCTTTAATAAAGAAATTAGTTTAATAATTTTAGTTTCGTCAATAATTATTTCTGTTTTAAATTATATGCGCCATTTGTCAGTAATCAATACAAGTAGAGAGTTTATATTATTTGCTAATGATGACAATTCTAATCATGACATAATAACAATTGCAACTAATAAAAATGGTGAAGTTTCTTTTAGTAGTGATTCTATACTATCAATTTTAGGATATAATCCCAAAGAAGTATTAGGACACAATTTTTGGAAGCTTACACAAGATCCTGAATTTATTCAAGAAGAATTTTTAGAAACAAAAAATTTTGACAAACCATATATAAGAAAATTAAAATGCAAAAATGATAAATATAAATACATAGAATGGAAAGACAAAAAATTTTCCAAAAACTTAATAATAAGCGTAGGAAATGATGTGACGCAACAAGTTCAAATTCAAAATCAATTTAAAAATGTAATTGAATCGGCAACTGATTTAATTTTTGAAACAGATTCAGGAGGAAATTTCACGTTTTTAAACAAATTTATTCAAAAAAAACTGGGCTATACAATTGATGAACTTATAAATCAACATTTTACAAAATTTATTAGAGAAGACCATATTACCAATGTTGTAGATTATGTATTGAAATATAGAAACGAAGAGAAAGTTCCCGATAGCATAGAATTTCCTGCTTTAAAAAAGAATGGAGATTCGATTTGGGTTTCACAAAAAATAAGTATGAATAAAAATCATGATGGAAAAATTATTGGTTTTTCTGCCATTGCTAGAGATATTACACAAATAAAAAATATAGAAATTGAAGCCAAAAGCCGAAATAAAAAAATAAAAAAATATAATGATGTTATTAAACAACTAACTATAAAAAGTTTTTCAAATCAAGAAAATTTTGATTCGTTTTTAATTTATTTATTAAAAATAGTCGCCAAAAAAATTGATGTAAACAGAATTAGTTATTGGAAGTATAATTCTAACTCTATTATTTGTAAAGAACTATATCTATTAAATAAAGATACATTTGAAAAAAACCAAGTCATTAATAAAGCAAATCACCCAATATACTTTAATGCAATAGAAAATGACAATCAAGTTATTGCATCAAATGTTTATAATAATAATTCTAAAGAGTTTTGGAAAGACTATTTTATAAAAAACAGAATTCTTTCAATGCTAGATACACCTATATATTTAAACGGAAAATTAGAAGGAGTTCTTTGTATAGAATCTGACACTAAAATTGTAAATTGGGATAATGAAGATATAAACTTTGCAAAATCTATATCAGTTTTTATTGCTATTGCTATAGAAACTAGCAATAGAATTCAAGCTGAAAAAAAACTTAAATACAAAAGCGAAATTTTATTAGAAATAAATACCGTAACAAAAAATTTCTTAACCAGCAAAAACACTGATGAAATATTTGAAGGAATTCTTCATAGAATTGGTAATGTTACCAAAGTAAATAAATTATCATTTTTTGAATTTAAAGACAACGAAGGTTTATTTACCCAAAAATATCGATGGCTTTCAGAAACAAATGCTCTTGCAATTCCAAACAAAGATTTATTAAATATTCCATTAAGTAATTTTGAATGGATATTAAAAGAAGTTGAAAAAGATAAAGTTTTCTACTCTATTGTAAGTAAAATTAAAAATGAAACTATTAAAAATTACTTTAATTCATTTGGTGCAAAATCACTTTTGTTTTTGCCTATTTATATAAAAGAAAAACTATATGGAATTTTAGTTTTTGATGATTCTACTTATGAAAGAGAATGGTCAACAGATGAAATTATTATTTTAAGTTCACTTGCAAATAACATATCTATTTCTATAGAAAGAAATATTAATGAAAAAATAATTTTTGAAAGTGAAGAGAAATTTAAATTAATTGCAAACAATATTCCTGGAACAGTTTATTTATCTAAATTTGATGAAAACTATTCTAAAGTTTATATAAACAATGAAATTGAAAACTTATCAGGATATTCAAAAGAAGAGTTTTTATATAATGGTTTATCATTTACATCCTTAATTCATCACGAAGAAAAAGAAATTATATTAAAAGAACAATTTGAAAATATTACATCTGGAAAACAAATACATTCAAAATACAGAATTAAGCAAAAAAACGGTTCCTATATTTGGATTGAAGAATTTGGAGATGCCATAAAAAAAGATGGAATTGTAGAATATATTGGTGGAATTTTAATTGATATTTCTAAAGAAAAAGAAGCCGAAAGTGCAATTTTGGCTAAAGAATATGCAGAAGCTGCAAATAAAACAAAATCTGAATTTTTGGCTAATATGAGTCACGAAATTAGAACTCCACTAAACGGAATAATTGGATTTACAAACCTATTAAAAAACACACCTCTTGAAGATTTTCAGCGAAATTACATGAATACTATCAATCAATCTGCAACTTCATTGTTGGAAATAATTAATGATATTCTAGATTTTTCTAAAATAGAATCTGGAAAATTAGAATTAGATATAAAAAAATATAATCTCATTGAAATAGTTTCACAAGTGATTGATCTAGTAAAATATGAATCCAATTTAAAAAAACTAGATTTAAGCTTCAATGTTAGCCAAGAAATTCCAAATTTTATTTGGACAGACAGTGTTCGACTAAAACAAATTTTAATTAATTTATTAAGTAATGCTGTAAAATTTACCGAAAAAGGAAATGTTGTGTTGTCTATCAATTTAAAAGAAAGCTTGTCTAACGATAAAAAAACTATTCGTTTTTCAGTAAAAGATACTGGATTGGGAATCATGCCCGATTTTCAAGAAAAAATATTTTTCGCTTTTTCTCAAGGAGATACATCAACTACTAGAAAATATGGTGGAACTGGTTTGGGATTAACAATTTCTAATCAATTGTTAGAGTTAATGGATAGTAAATTGCAATTAGAAAGTGAATATGAACATGGAAGCGAATTTTACTTTGACATCACTGTAAAAACATCTAATGAAATTTCAAAAAAAGAAATTGACTCTACAAAAGAAATTATTGAAGAAAAAGATAATATAAGTTTTGGTTTAGAAAATTATAAAATTCTAATTGTTGAAGATAATAAAATAAACATGCTATTGGCAAAAACTTTAGTGAAACAAATTTTACCCAACGGAACTATTTATGAAGCAGAAAATGGTAAAATTGCCACAGAAAAATTTTCAGTATTAAAACCAGATTTAATATTAATGGATGTTCAAATGCCAGTCATGAATGGCTATGAAACAACACTAGAAATAAGAAAAACTGATATTGGAAAATACACACCAATAATTGCATTAACCGCTGGCACAGTTGTTGGTGAAAAAGAAAAATGCATTGAAGTTGGAATGAATGATTATACTTCTAAGCCAATAATTAAAGAAATATTAGAATCCAAAATTGCAAAATGGCTAAAACATTAAGAAAAAAAATTATATTTGTTTTTTTAAAATCATAAAAATATGAAATGGATAGGGAATCGTCAAAGTGACAATGTTGAAGACAGAAGAGGAATGTCTGGTGGTGGAAAAGCAGTTCTTGGTGGTGGCGCAATTGGAATAATAATTTTATTATTAAACCTTTTTGGAGGTGAAAATGCTAGAATGTTAACCCCAATGTTAGAACAAATGAATCAAAGTCAGCAAACACAACAAACTGGCGAACAAAGAGAATTAACTGCTCAAGAAGTAGAAATTGGAAATTTTGCAAAAACAGTTTTTGCTTATACTGAAGACACTTATGGTCAAATATTTCAAGAAAATAATTTGCAATATGAACAGCCAAAAATGGTATTATTTTCAGATGCTGTAGAAACTGCTTGCGGAAATGCAACTGCTGCTTCTGGTCCTTTTTATTGTCCTGGAGATAAAAAAGTATATATGGATTTACGATTTTTTGAAGAACTAAAAACACGTTTTGGAGCAAAAGGTGGCGATTTTGCAATTGCTTATGTAATTGCTCACGAAGTTGGTCATCATATACAAACCATTACTGGAACATCTGGAAAAGTTAGACAATTGCAAGAAGGAAAAAGCCAAACCGAAGCTAATAAATTATCAGTATGTTTAGAACTTCAAGCCGATTTTTATGCTGGTGTTTGGGCACATTATAACAAGCAATATCTTGAAGAAGGAGATATTGATGAAGCATTGAGCGCTGCACATGCTGTAGGTGACGATGCTATTCAAAGTAAAATGCAAGGTCAAGTTCAACCAGATACATTTACACATGGAACTTCTGAACAACGAATTTATTGGTTTAAAAAAGGATATCAAACTGGTGATATTAATCAAGATGATACTTTTTCGGCTTTGCTAAATTAGACACTACTAAATAATAAATAAATCAAAAAAGATTGACTTTAAATAGTCAATCTTTTTTTTTGCTTTTTACAGAATTTAACCCAACCAACCATCTCTATCCAAACTTCTATATTGAATTGCCTCAGCAATATGATTGGAAACAACAATTTCTGCCGCTTCTAAATCTGCAATTGTTCGTGCTACTTTTAAAATTCTGTCAAAAGCTCTTGCCGAAAGATTTAATTTTTCCATAGCAGTTTTTAACAATTGTAATGATGTTTCATTTAATTCACAATATTCTCTAATTTGTTTTGAACTCATTTGTGCATTATAATGAATGTTATCAAATGCTTCAAATCGTTTGGTTTGTATTTCTCTTGCTGCTGTAACACGTTTTCTAATTTCTAAACTGCTTTCGGCTTTTCTTGTTTCGGTAAGTTTGTCAAATGGAACTGGAGTAACTTCTATATGAATATCTATTCTGTCAAGAAGTGGACCAGAAATTTTACTCAAATAGCGTTGCATTTCTTGAGGTGAAGAACTTTGTGGCGAATCTGGGTCATTAAAATATCCACTCGGACTTGGGTTCATACTCGCAACTAGCATAAACGATGATGGATAAGTTATTGTAAATTTAGCTCTAGAAATTGTTACTTCTCTATCTTCAAGTGGTTGACGCATTACTTCTAGAACTTCACGCTTAAATTCTGGTAATTCATCAAGAAACAAAACACCATTATGAGATAAAGAAATTTCTCCAGGTTGAGGATAACTTCCGCCACCAACTAATGAAACAGATGAAGCAGTATGATGTGGAGATCGAAAAGGTCGTTGACTCATTAAACCAGCATCTTTAATTTTTCCGGCAACCGAATGTATTTTTGTGGTTTCCAATGCTTCTTTCAAAGTCATGGGTGGCAAAATGCTTGGTAATCGCTTGGCAAGCATTGTTTTTCCTGAACCTGGCGGACCAATTAAAATAATGTTATGTCCACCAGCAGCTGCAATTTCCATACATCTTTTAATACTTTCTTGACCTTTTACATCTGAAAAATCAAATTCTGGAAAATTCAATTCTTTATAAAATTCTTCACGTGTATCAATTACTGTTGGTTCTAATGTCCCTTTTCCTTCAAAAAAATCAATTACTTCTGTAACATTTTCAATTCCGAAAACATTTAATCCGTCAACAACTGCTGCTTCTTTTACATTTTGTTTTGGCAGAAAAAAACCTTTAAAACCTTCCTCTCTAGCTTTTATTGCAATTGATAAAGCTCCTTTTATAGGTTGCAAACCACCATCAAGTGATAATTCGCCCATAATTACATATTTATCAACTTCGTCGGCTTTTATTTGTCCTGATGCTACAAGAATTCCAATAGCTAGAGTTAAATCATAGGCAGAACCTTCTTTTCTTAAATCGGCTGGAGCCAAATTTATAGTGATTTTTTTTCCCGGAAGTTGGTATCCGTTATTTTTGAGTGCAGCAGCAATTCTATAACTACTTTCTTTAATGGCGTTGTCTGGCAAACCTACAAGATGGTAACCAACACCTTTATCAATATTTACTTCTACAGTGATAGAAGTGGCTTCAACGCCAAAAACGGCGCTTCCAAATACTTTTACTAACATGGCTTATACTTTTAATTAAATGGCTTATAATGATGCAAATATATATAATTTTTTGAAAAACAATTTTCACAAAAAAAATAATTATTTCAAAGTGTAAAGCAAACTAAACTTTATGTAAATTTTATTTGTCTATATGTAAAATATACTTTACATTTGTAATGTAATTTTAAACTTATTTATTATGAAAACACATTTCTTATTTCCTAACAAGTATAAAAAAATTGGTTGGATTTTGTTTGTTCCAACAATTATATTAATTTTTTATGCATGGATTTTCGACAGTAGTTTATTTGAAGAAATAATGAACATTAAAGTTTTTGCAATTTATAAAACTAATATTCTAGGTGATCCACAAGTTTTTACTTTTATAAATAATCATTTTTTTGATGAAACACTAACAATTATTTTCATAATTAGTGTTTTATTAATTGGATTTTCAAAATTAAAAAATGAAGATGAAATGATTGCAAAAATCAGATATGAAAGTTTAGTATGGGCAACTTATTTTAATTTATTTCTATTACTTTTTAATACTCTATTTTTTTATGGATTATTTTATGGAAATTTTATTATTTTAAATATATTTTCTCAACTCTTATTCTTCATCATAAGATTTCATTATAAAATATACCAACTAAATAAATCAATTAGCCATGACGAATAATCTAAAAGTCTTGCGTGCTATTAAGAATATTTCGCAAGAAGAATTGTCTAATAAAATAGAAGTTAGCCGACAAACAATAAATGCAATGGAAAAAGGAAAATATGTTCCTTCGACAGTTTTAGCATTAAAACTGGCAAGGTTTTTTGAAATTTCTGTAGAAGAAATTTTTACTTTAGAAACAACAGATTAAAAATTACTTTTTATACAAAGAAATACCATTCTTTAACCAAGCTTTATATTCATCAATATTTGGAGTATAAGGAATAGGAATGTTCAATTCTTCTTCATTATTTGGGTTTAATAAAACATAGAAAGGTCTAGAATTATTATTAAATTTTTGTATTTGAAATTCACTCCACTTTTCTCCTACTGTATTAATTTCTTTACCATTTTCTTTTGAAATATACCATTCGTCTTTTGGTAATTCTTTTTTATCATCGCCATAAAGTGAAATTAAAACCACATCATTTTTTAGAATTGATAAAACTTTTTCATCAGACCAAACATTATTTTCCATTAATCGACAATTTACACATTGCTTTCCTGTAAAATCAATTAGAATTGGCTTATTTACTTTTTTAGCATATTCTAAACCAATAGTATAATCTTCAAATGATACTAAATTATGAACTGTGAAAACGGAACCTTTTGGCAAATTGTTTTCAATATTACTAACGGTTTTATATCCAAAACCTTGCGGACTTTCGCTATAAGTCATTGGTGGCGGAAATGCCGAAATTAATTTCAAAGGTGCACCCCAAATTCCTGGTATTAAATAAATTGTAAATGTTAATGTTAACAACCCTAAAATCATTCTTCCAACGGAAATATGTGTTAATTCGCTATCATGAGGCAAAGTAATTTTACCTAATAAATAGAGTGTTAAAGCTGCAAAAATTGCAATCCAAAAAGAAATAAAAACTTCACGTTCTAACCAATGTAAATCTAAACCAATATCTGCATTGGATAAAAATTTGAAAGCCAAAGCCAATTCAATAAATCCAAAAACAACTTTAACAGTGTTTAACCAACCACCAGATTTTGGCAAATTTCCTAATAGACTTGGTGCTATAGCAAAGAACATGAATGGTAATGCTAATCCTAATCCAAAACCAAACATTGCCATGGATAAAATTGTAGCTCCACCATCAGAATTTAAAGATGTTCCAAATACAAATCCTAATGCCGGACCAATGCAGGAAAATGAAACGATAATTAAGGTCAACGCCATGAAAAATATTCCGAGTAATCCACCAGAATTTGAAGCATTATCAACTTTATTTGATAATTTACTTGGCATTGTAATTTCGAAAGCTCCAAAAAATGATATAGCAAAAGTTACAAAAATAACAAAGAAAAAAATATTCAAATAAACGTTGGTAGAAATTTCAGAAAAAATATCTCGGTTTACACCTTCTAATAAATGAAACGGCAAAGTGAAAAATAAACAAATTAAAACGATACATAATCCATAAAACAATGCATTAAATTTTCCCTTAGTTTTATTACTAGATTGTTTTAAAAAAAAACTTACAGTCATTGGTATCATTGGAAAAACACAAGGTGTAAATGTTGCAACTAATCCTCCTAAAAAGGATAAAATAAATATTTTCCAAAAACCTTTTTCCTCTTTTTTAGGTTCTTTAAGTATAGTGTTGTCTTGCTTTATTGTAGTTTCTACATTTGAAGTATCAATAACTGTCGAAAACTGATTAACGTTTTTTTTTACTGAATCTAAAGCTGGTTTAACAACAATATTTGAAGTTAAAGGAATTTCAAAAACAAAATCTTTATTATCATTAATACATGCTTCTTTACAAACCTGATATTCAAAATTTAGTTTAATTTGTGAAACTTTGGGATTTATAATTTTCACTTTTTGAGTAATAGTAACTTTATTTTCAAAAAAATATTCGTCTACTTCAAATACTTCACTATATTCTTTTTTATAAGGACTTTCAATTGCTTTTCCGATCAATTGATAATTACCATTTTGTTCTTTAAAATTAACAACTATTGGTAACGAACCGCCATCTGGAGTGAATTGTGAATATACATGCCAACCGTTTTCAATTGTTCCGTTAATTATTAAATTAAATTCGTTTTCTGAAACTTTTTCGGTATTAGTTGTCCATTTTACAGGATCTAAAACCTGAGAATTGACATTTGAAAATGTCAAAAAAGTAAGTACTAAAAATATATAATTTTTCATTTATAGAATCGTTATTTTTAAAATATTAGTTGTTGCATTGGTAACTTTAAACCTATCATCTAATCGTTTATTCATTATCCAAACTATTTCATTATTAGAACATAAAAGCCAAATACTTGATTTATCAATTAAAGATAATTTTTCATCTTTAAAAAATTTACTAAGTTTTTTTTTTCCTATCATTCCAAATGGATAAAAATAATCTGCTTCTCGCCATTTTCTTATTGTTAATGGAAATTGCAATTTATTTTCATCAACAAATATAGCATTAGAATTTGTTTCTAAAACGTTAGGTACATTACAAATAGAAATATTTAAGGGAATTTTAACTTCTAATTGATTTTTTTCTATGAAATATTCTTCGTTTTCTTCTTCATTTTCTTTTGCATAAAGAATTAAAAAATCTCTGTCTTTTAACAAAATATAGTTTTCAGAAAAAACTTTTTTACCCGATTGAGCATTGACTAAATCATAAATATCTTGCCAAGCATTAAACTCAAATTCCTTTAACCATTGATACAAATAAGCAGAATAATTGGGTAATTGAAGCAATTTCTTCAAATCAAAATGAACTGTTCCATCTTCTTTTTCTGTAACTACTTCTTTAAAAATAATATATTCCCCATCAGTTACAATCGATTGCGCATCAATTAAATGCTTTTGGGTTTTTTGAAAAGAATCAAGAAAAGAAGTGTTTATTTCTTTTAAAACTGGAACAATAGTATGACGAATTTTATTTCTTAAATATTTATCAGATGCATTACTAGAATCTTCTCGCCATTGAATATTATTTTCTTTTGCATAATTCTCAATTTCTTCTCTAGAAAAAGGCAATAATGGTCGGATAATTTTATCGTTTTGACTCGGAATTCCAGTTAATCCTTCCAAACCTGTTCCTCTTGTTAAATTGATAAGAAAGGTTTCTAAATTATCGTCAAGATGATGTGCAGTTAAAATAAAATCGAAATTTTGCTCGTTCAATTGTTCATAAAACCAATCATAACGCAACTTTCTAGCTGCAACTTGAATAGATAATTTATAATCCAATGCAAATTGCTTTGCATCAAATTTTTGAATAAAAACTGGAATTTTTTTAGTGTTGCAATATGATTTTACAAATTCTTCATCTCCATCACTTTCAGAACCTCTTAAAGAAAAGTTGCAATGCAAAACTGAAATTTTATAGTTGAGTTTATGTAATAATTCTACTAAAATTATACTGTCAATACCGCCACTGACTGCCAAAAATAATTTCTTTTCTTTTAAAAAAGAAAAGTTTTTATCAAGATGTTTTTGGAATTTTATAAGCATTTTCAAAAGTAATTATTTTATATCGTACCAAGATAAAACTTTTGCAAAAGTTCTATTTTGGGTTTGTAATCCTGAGTATATAAGTGTTTTTGTACCAATTTCATCTTTAGCTAATTTTTCAAAATACTCTAATTCTTTAAACAAATTTGGTGTAATGGTTGATGTAGATTTAATTTCAAATACATCTAAAAAATCGTCCTCATGCGTCAATAAATCAATTTCTCTACCATCAGAATTGCGCCAAAACCAAAATTCTTTCATCAAATTTTGATGATGATTTTGCTTAACCAATTCCATAACTATCATATTTTCAAACAAATGACCTTTATATGTATTAAATTTTATTTGTTTTTCATCTTTTATTTTCAATAAATGACAAAGCAAACCTGTATCATAAAAATACAATTTAGAACTTTTTATAACACGTTTATCAAAATTTTTATGATAAGGATGCAAAAGATAAATTATATAACTACTTTCTAACAAAGACAACCATGACTTTGCTGTGGGTTGCGTAATATTACAATCGTTTGCAAGTGAACTTAAATTTATTAAACTTCCTGCTCTTGCTGCGCACAAACTTAAAAAAGTTCTAAAAGTACGCATGTCTCTAATGTTTACTAATTCTGCAATATCTCTTTCTACATAAGTTTCAATATAATTTTTATAAAATGTAGTAGAAGGTATATTTCTATCGTAAATTGCTGGATAAAAACCATTTATCATTGCTTCAATATAATTTTTAGATAAAAAATTACCTGCTTTCATTTCATTAAAATCAAAAGGAAATAATTTAAATAAAGCTACACGACCAGCCAAACTTTGAGTAATATTTTTTAAAAGCAAAAAGTTTTGTGAACCAGATAAAATATATTGTCCCATTATTTTTTTTTCATCAACAATAGTTTGCAAATACGAAAATAAATGTGGTACACGTTGTGCTTCGTCGATAATGCAAAAAGAATCATACTCTTCTAAAAACTTATTTGGATCATTCTCGGCAAATTTTCTTAAATCTGGATTCTCTAAACTTATGTATCTATAATCCGGAAAAAGTTCTCTTAACAAAGTTGTTTTTCCAGATTGTCTTGGTCCAGTTAAAGCAAGAATTGGATACTTGTCTTTAAGGAAATTCATATAGTTTATTATTTCTCTTTTTACTTCCATAACATCTTAATTATAATGCAAATATATAATTTTATTTTGAATTTACAGAAATTTTATTTTGAATTTACAGAAGTTTTATTTTGAATTTACAGAAGTTTTATTTTGAATTTACAGAAATTTTATTTTGAATTTACAGAAATTTTATTTTGAATTTACAGAAGTTTTATTTTGAATTTACAGAAGCTAAATTCCTAATAATACTTCAAACATTGCTTTAGCTTTCAACAAACATTCTTCATATTCTTTTTCTGGTTCAGATAAAGAGGTAATTGCACTTCCAACAGAAAATGAAAGGTATTGATTTTCAGAATTATACAAAATACTTCTAATAACAACATTAAAATCGAAATCGCCATTTGGTGTAAAATATCCAACAGCGCCACTGTACAATCCACGTTTTGTTTCTTCAAGTGTTTCAATAATATTCATTGCTGCAATTTTTGGTGCGCCTGTCATACTTCCCATTGGAAAAGTGGTTTGCAAAATTGCCACTGGCGAAGTAGTATTTTCAACTTCAGAAACTATTGTTGAAATCATTTGATGCACTTGTTTGAACGTATAAATTTTACATAATTCTTCAACATTTACTGATGATTTTGTAGCAGTTCTAGACAAATCATTTCTAACCAAATCAACAATCATAATGTTTTCTGAACGTTCTTTAGGATTATTTTCTAAATTCAGTTTTAAAATTTCATCTTCTTCAATGTCAAATGATCGTTTGGATGTTCCTTTAATTGGCTGCGAAATTATTTTGTAATTTTCTTTCTTTAAATAGCGTTCTGGCGAAGCACATAGTAAAAAATTAGTATTGTTTTTAAAGTAAACTGCAAATGGTGGTTCAGATATTGAATTGAGTTTTTTATAAATTTCTAATGGATTTATAATAGCATTTTCTGCATAAAATTCAATACAAAAATTAGCTTCATAAATATCACCACGATGAATGTGCTCTAGCATTTTTGATACTTTAGAAATGTAATTTTCTTTAGAAATTCTTTGGTCAATTAAGACAGGAGATGGAAGCACTTCGACAAGCTCAGTGTGACAAATTGATAAAATTTCATCAAAATCACTTTCAATTTCATCATCACACATATTCAAATACTGAATTTCGATTTGATTTTCTTTAATTAAAAATAACTTTTTAGGTTGAAAAAAAAACAAATCTGGAAAATGCAAACCGTCAAAATTATTAGATTGCAAATCTTCAACATTATTTTTTAAATCATATGATAAATAGCCAAAAAGCCAATCTTTAGTCTGACTTTGGTATTGATGCAAATCTTGAAATGAGTTGTGAAAGTCAGTTTTTATTGATGTAAAAGCATCAACCGCAAGAACATAATCGTAAGAGGAATACTTTTTATTTATATTATAATTAGAATTACTATCTAAATAAACAACCTCACGAAATTGTTCTGACCAATGCAATAATTGATTTTTAAATTCTGAAACGTTTACAATTGATTTATAAATAGATGTTCTCAATATGATTTTATAAGATTCCAAAATTACAATAAAAATAATTTTTTAATAAAAGTATTAATGAAAAATCTTGGCACGGTTTTTAGTTGTGAATAATTAAGTTAAAAATCTTAAAAAAATAACATATTGATATAAAATTACTATTTCTATTAAACATTTGTAACATTAACCTTTTAAATAGTAATTTTTTTATGAAAACAATTTCGAAAATTAGTTTGGCGATTTTAATTTTAGGTATCGCCTACTCTTGCAAAAATGCAAGTGAATCTGAAAATGCAAATGCAACAACAGATTATGCAACAGAAGCAACAGCTGATAAATCTGTAATTTCATCAAATGCAGCAGTTGAACCCAAAAAAACTAATAGGAAATTTATTCGAACCGCTAATTTGCAATACAAAGTAAAAAATGTCGCGCAAACTACATATAACATTGAAAACACAACTGCTAAAATTGGTGGATTTGTAACTTTTAAAGAATTGAAAAGCACTATTAACGACAAATCTGAAACGCGAGTTAGCCAAGATAGCATTCTAGAAACTACAAAATTTACAGTTGAAAACAATATTACAATTCGAGTTCCAAATACTAAACTAGATACTTTACTAAGTTCTTTTAGAAAAGAAGTTGCCTTTTTAGATTTTAGAATTATTAAAGCTGATGATGTTTCATTGCAATTATTATCCAATAAAATGGCACAAAAAAGAAGTTCTTCAACTGAAAAAAGAGTCGAAAAAGCTATTGATGATAAAGGAAAAAAACTAAATCAAATTATTGATGCCGAAGATAATTTAGCATCTAAAAAAGAAGCAAACGATGCCAAAACATTAGAAAATCTTTCTATGAACGATCAAGTAAATTTTAGTACCGTAAACATTAGATTGTACCAAAGAGAAGAAATCAAAAATGAATTGTATGCCAGCGAAAAAAATATAAATAAGTATAGACCACATTTGGGTTTGCAAATTTGGGATTCTTTAAAAACTGGATGGTTTATGTTGGAAGGAATTATTGCATTTGTTACGCAACTTTGGGCATTATTTTTAATTGCGTTTTTAAGTTGGATTGGATATAAAAAATTTATTAAAAAGTAAAAATTAACCACTGTGAAACTGGTGGTTTTTTATTTTAAAATTTTATATCTTTGGAGTATAATTAAATTTTCACATATAAATAAAATATGTCATTAATAGATAAAACTTTAGAAATATTAGAAGATTGTATAAAAAACAACTCTTATAATGAAGTTGAAACAGAAAAGATAGAAATTAAGAATCTTTCTACAAGTTCAGAATGGAAGGAACTTTATACTAGTGCTTGTGCATTTTTAAACTCTAATGGTGGTATAATTATTATTGGAATAAAAGAGATTAATAATGTTAAGATTAATAAACAATATAAGTTTAGTAGCTTTAGATATGAAAACGAAAACAAATTAAAGGAAATTGGTAAACAATTTACTGATAAATCAGGTAATGAAAAAGATTTATCTATATATTTTCCAGAATATGAAATTAGAGATTTTTTAGATGGAAAAGTCGCAGTAATTTATATTGAAAAGTTACCAGAAGACGAAAAATTTGTTTATTTTAATAAAAGTGCTTTTAAAAGAGTTTTGACTGGTGATCATAAATTAACTGAAGTTGAAATAAAAACTCAAGAGGAATTAAAAAATGATTTAATAAATACTCAAGAATTATTAATTGTTCCAAACACATCTATCGATTTAATCAATATTGAAAAATTAAATGAATATATAGTTCAACTAAACTTGGGCAAAAAAGTTGAAAATTTAAAAGCAGATTTAAATTCTTCAATATCTTTTTTAAATAGAAAAGGATTTGTTAGAGATAATAAACCTACATTATTAGGAATGTTAGTCTGTGGTGACTATGTTGAAGATTATATTCAAGGAAAGTGCGAAGTCGACTGTTACGTTGAAATCAAAAATAAGATAGCTGAGGATAAACAAATATTTAGAGAAAATATCATTGACTTAATTCAAAAGAGTGTGAATTTTGTTTTTAGAAATACGAAAGTTGGCATAATATCTGAAAAAGGAGGTACAGCACTACCAGAATACCCAGAAGATTTGGTTCGTGAAATTGTTAATAATGCTTTGGCTCATAGAGATTATAAAAGTAATAGATTTATAATTATTGAAATTAGACCTAATCAAAATTTAATGATTCAAAATCCTGGTATGTTTCAGGAAAAACAAAGGTTACATCTAGATACTGAACAAGGAAAAATTAGAAGAATTATTCCAATACAATATGCAAGAAACCCTAAACTTACTGATTTATTAAAAAGTTTTAATAGATGGGAAGGAAAAGGAAAAGGATTGGCTTCATTAACAGATGCCTGTTTAGATAACTTGATTGATCTACCATATTACGTTTTAACAGAAGATGAAATTAAACTTTATGTCCCTAAAGGAAAAGTTTATGATGATAAAATGGAAACATGGTTAAAATGTTATTCTGGATATTTAACAATAAAATACGGAAAAGATTTAAATGAAGAAGAAAAGGTTATTCTTAGTTATTTTTATAAATCTGAAACTCTAAATAGATTGGATAGATACACAATTCTCCTAACATCTGATAACAATCATAAAAATATTATTTCAAATTTAGAGGAAAAAGGTTTGTTGATAAAAAATAATGAAAGTCCCGAAATTTATCCAATATATATAGTTGATAGGGTTTTAACAAAAACTGATTATTCAGATGAACTAAAGATTTTATTTAAAAATGATTTTGACTTACTACCTGAAAAATATAAAAACATTTTAAATGCTATTTATCAACATTCAAAATTTGGAATACAAACTGAGATTATAAGTGCTAATAGTATTGGTAATTTTATATATTTTCTAGAAAAAAAATCAATTGATGATGCAAAAAAATTTGAAAATTTTAAGAGAACTATTAGAACAATTTTTAATCGGCTTGAAGATAAAAAATTCATAACCCGGAAAAATGGTAATAAACCAGATTTTGAAATAAACATTAAATATTCAAATACTGATAATTTATTTACAAACTAAAAATAATCCGTTCAGTTTAAAAAAAATTGAACGGATTTTTATTTAATAAAACTTTTTTCTAAACGTGCAACGCAATATTATCAGTTGCAGCCAAAGCAGCTTCTTTCATTGCTTCTGCAAATGTTGGATGTGCGTGGGACATTCTTGAAATATCTTCGGCTGATGCTCTAAATTCCATTGCGGTTACTGCTTCGGCTATTAAATCGGCACAACGTGCACCAATCATATGAACACCAAGAACTTCATCTGTTTTAGCATCGGCTAGAATTTTTACAAATCCATCTAAATCGCTACTTGCTCTTGCTCTTCCTAATGCTTTGAAAGGAAAACTTCCAGATTTAAATGCAATTCCGGCAGTAGTCAATTGTTCTTCTGTTTTTCCAACAGCGGCAACTTCTGGCCAAGTATATACTACTCCAGGAATTAAATTATAATCAATATGAGGTTTTTGTCCCGCTAAAATTTCGGCAACCATTACACCTTCTTCTTCGGCTTTGTGAGCCAACATTGCACCACGAACTACATCGCCAATAGCATAAATATTAGCTATATTTGTTTGCAAATGATCGTTAACTTCTACCATTCCTCTATCGTTTATTTTTACAGCTGCTTTTTCTGCCGAAAGTCCATCAGTATATGGACGACGACCAACAGAAACCAACGAATAATCGCCTTCTAAAGTAATGGTTTCACCTTTTGCATTTTCGGCTTGAACGGTTACTACATTTCCGCTTCTTTCAACCGATTTTACTTTGTGAGCAACGTAGAATTTCATTCCTTGTTTTTTCAAAACTTTGGTCAATTCTTTAGACAAACTTGCATCCATTCCTGGGATAATTCTGTCCATATATTCTACTACCGAAACTTGTGCTCCAAGGCGTAAATATACTTGTCCCAATTCAATTCCTATAACTCCACCACCAATAATTACTAAATGTTTAGGGACTTCTGGTAATTTTAATGCTTCGGTTGAAGTGATAATTCTTTCTTTATCTAATTTTATAAAAGGAAGATTTGATGGTTTAGAACCTGTTGCAATAATTATGTTTTTAGCTTCAAGAACTTCTGAAGTTCCGTCGGCTTTAGTAACTTTTACGTGAGTTGCATCTTCAAACGAACCTAATCCTTCGTAAACAGTAACCTTATTTTTATCCATTAAAAATTTTACGCCACCAGAAGTTTGATCAACAACTGCTTGTTTGCGAGCAATCATTTTTTCAAGATTTACTTTTACTTCGCCAGAAACTTCTATTCCGTGATCGGCAAAATGTTGTAATTCTTCATAATGATGTGATGATGCCAACATAGCTTTTGACGGAATACAACCTACGTTTAGGCAAGTTCCACCAAGTGTTGAGTATTTTTCTATAATTGCGGTTTTGAAACCAAGTTGTGCACAACGAATTGCCGAAACATATCCGCCTGGACCAGAACCTATAATGACTACGTCAAATGAACTCATAGTTTTTGTTTTTTAGAATTGCAAAATTAAGAATTTTTTAGCCACGAATTGCACGAATATTCACGAATTTTATTTTTGAATTTATAATAATTTTTAAGACCTCAAGGGTTTAAAAAAAACCTTTGAGGTCTGTCGAATAGAAATTATAAATTCATTTGAGATTCCATCTTTATTGGTCAACTTTATGAGATTACTTCTTCCTTCCGACACAATGACAATTGAAAAAGAACCATTGTATGATTATGGTCTGCCAATAAAATCTTTTTTAGATACTGGCATCAATAAATCATATTCGTTGAAAAGAACTATTAATCCAAAAGAATCAACAACTTTTTATGTCGTACTGCTCTCTAATAAAGGAGTAGATGGTACATTGCGAACAGGGCTTAGCTTAAAAGGGCAAAATCTCTTTTATAAAATTTCAGCATACAAAAGTATCAATGGACATCCATTAATGGACGAGAAAGAAATTAATTGCGGAAGTATTAATTTAAATAATTTGCTTTTAAAGAAATAAACAGAAAGCCAGCGTACAACATTGGGTTTGCTGCAAGGCTGGCTGGACGTTGGAGCGATGGTCATTTTATTGTCTCGTCCTGAAATAGGTTGACTACAAAATCAACCAACCCGGCGAAATAAGCAACCCGTAATTTTATATGAACGTACAAGAACAAATCAAGGAGTATATTACCAGTCAGTATAAAAAAATAATGTCTGCAAAAGCCGGCTGGATTTTACACCCTACCTTTACCCTACTTTACCATGCCATCCAAATCAAAAAAGCTACGAACCGTTTTTATACTTTACTGGTTTTTGCTGGCCTATATACT
>NZ_JAYVFH010000157.1:0-14031 GCF_043773265.1 Flavobacterium sp.
ACCTATTTATTATCATTAAATTTTGATAATAGTTATGTTGTTAGAAAAGGTGTAGAAAGAACCGTTCAAGGTAGTGCTACTGAAATTATTTATAACAACGATTTTTATAGTAGTGAATATAGATATAAAACTAATACATCTGCATTACTTGGTTTAAACTATAAATTTAAAAGATTAGACTTAACTTCAAGTATATTTTATTTAAAAAACACAGAAAGTGCAATAAAAGATCAATTTGGAATTCAAGGTAACCAAGTTAATAATCCAAATTATTTAATTAGAACTAATCAATTAGATCAATCTGATTATTTGACTGCTCAACTTAATGGAAAATATTTTTTATCCGAAAATAAAAATCAATCTATTAAAGGTGGAATTTCTTATTCTAAAACTAATTTTCAGCAACCAGACAGAAAATTCTTTGGCGGAACTCTGCAAGACAACGGCGAGATATTAACTTCTTATACAGGTAACAATTTTTTACGTCAATACTTAGATATTAACGGAAACTATTATATTTCTGGTCTTGGAGAATACAATTTAAAGTTTGGAAAAAATGACAAGAAAAACGAAATTACTGTTGGATTTAATTCAAATTCAACAGAAACAGTTTCGTCTTATCGTTTTGTTTCTGCAGTAACTAATTCTCATCCTTCATTTTCATCACCAATAAATGATATTGATAGTGTAATCAATTCAGATTTAGCTGCTGGTAATTTCAACTTTAGAGAAAGTTCTAATGCTCAATATAAAGTAAAATTATTTGAATATACAACAGCAGGTTTCGCAAATTTATTATTTCATTTTGGCGAAAAATGGGAAGTAAATGGTGGTCTTAGATATGAAAAGACATATAGAGAAACTAAATATAGAGAAAATGGGTCGTTTGACCAACCTTTTGTAAAGAAAAAATATGACACTAATTATATTTTACCTTCTTTAAATGTAAAATATGTTATGAACGAAAAATCAAACCTTCGTTTTGCAACAGGAAAAACCTATACCAAACCTGTTATCATGGAAGCTTTTCCAATTGAATATATTAACGCTGATGGAACTGCAACAAGAGGAAATAAAGATTTAAAAAACAGTGATAATTATAATATAGATTTTAAATATGAAATCTTTCCTACCAATAAAGAACTTTTAGCAATTGGTGTTTTCGGAAAAAAATTAAACAATCCAATAGAAAGAACATTTATTGCAAATGCTGCAAACGGATTAATAACAACCTATATCAACTCTAATGAAGCAACCTTATATGGTGCAGAAATAGAATTTATAGTAGATTTTGCAAGAATTAATAAAAATTTATCTGATTTTTCTTTAGGATTTAATACATCACTAATGCAAACTAATGTAAAATCATCAAATATTCTAGAAACTCACAGCGATAGAGATTTACAAGGTGCGTCAAAATGGCTAGTAAATTCTGATTTAAAATATCAATTTAATTTGAATAAAAAATGGAGTAATACTGCATCTTTAGTCTATTCAGTATTTGGAAAAAGAATTTTTAGTGTGGGCACAATTCCTTATGATCATATTTATGAATTACCTGTTGGCAAACTAGATTTTGTGTGGAGTAGTAAATTATCAGAACATTTAGATTTAAAATTTTCGGCAGATAATCTTTTAAATCCAAAAGTAAAATTTGAACTTGGAAACAATAGTTCATCAAGTTTTAATGAAAATTCAAGAACACTCAACGATTATAAAAGAGGCGTTGGTTTCTCATTAAATCTTGGATATACTTTTTAATAATTGTATAATTATATTTCCAAAAGCCATTCACAACCGAATGGCTTTTGGTGTTAATGAAATAAAGTTTCTTAACAATTAATTCAACTTATTTTAGATTTAAAATAACCTTATTATAATACTTACATAACTCAAAAAAAACAATCTAAATGTAAATTTGCTTATCAAAATAAAAAACAACAAAAACTATGAAAAAATTAATTTTAGGATTAGCAATTATCAGCTCAATCTTTACAAGTTGCACAAGCAGCAATGATGAAACAACAACAATTGTTCCAGCTACAGGAGAAATTACAGGAACTTACACAACTAGCAAAACATTTGCTTTTGGCAATTATACTTTAAAAGGTATTGTAAAAATTGCATCAGGTGTAACTTTAACTTTTGATGCAGGTTCAACAATTACTTGCAACAAAACTACTGGTGATAACGCATTAGTTGTTCTAAATGGTGGAAAATTAAACATTAATGGAACAGAAACTCAACCTGTAGTGTTTACAGAAGTGTCTGCAATTCCTGGTTCTTGGGGTGGAATAATAATGTATGGTGATGCTCCAATAAATGCAATTGGTGGCATTACAACTTCAACATCAGAAGACGGAAATGCTTTGCCTTATGGTGGAACAAATGCTACTCACAATGGTGGATCATTAAATTATGCAAGAGTAGAATATGCAGGTTCTAAACTTGCCGATGGAACAAAAGAGCTTAACGGATTTTCTTTCTATTCTGTAGGTTCAGGAACTACTTTAGACCATTTAGTATCTTATAAAGGTGCAGATGACGGATTTGAATTTTATGGCGGATCTGTAAGCTTAACTAATGCTGTTTCTTACGGAAATTATGATGATAGCTATGATTGGCAAGATGGATGGAGAGGACAATTAAACACAAACTGGTATTCTTATCAGGTCGTTAAAGGAAATTTTGGTATTGAAATTGAAGCTTCAAATAACAACAATGCATTTTATCCAAAAGTTAACAAAATAACTTTAAAAAGAGCTGCAGGTTGTACTCCCGAAGTTGCAGGAGATATTCAAATTGATGCTATTCAATTTAAAAAAGAAGGAAATGGCGATTTTAATGACGTTATAATAGATGGATATGGTATTTATACCGAAGGAACAACAACTTATAATGGTGCAGCAGTAAAAATTCAAGATGCTACAACAAACACCAACCAAGTTAATGGAAATAAAATTAAATTAACAAATGTTAAAATTAGTAACACGACGCAAACTACTCCAGTTGGTGCTACTTCAGCTATAACAGTTGCTTTTCCGAGTGGTCAATTTACAACAGCTGTAAGTTCAACAGGATCAATTTTAACTTTAGGAAACTGGGCTACAGTAAGTGGTGTAAATTTAATTCAATAATCAAATTTTAAATTATATTTAAAAAATCCTTCTGCTAAATTTTAGTTAAGAAGGATTTTTTTTGCTATTTGGCATTGTATTTGAAATAAAGTTTATATATTTGTATTAATCACATTGTACTCATGACTAAAAATTACTTTTATATTATCCTATTGTTCCTTTGTCTTAGCACTACAAGTGCGTTGGCACAAGAAGGTAAGCCAACTTCAAGAGCACAAGAAAATGCTATTGAGGGTTTAAGTTTTTATCCTAATCCTGTTAGTACTGGTAAGATATATATTACTACTAAAGACAACGAAGACAAGCAAATTACAATTTTTGATGTTCTAGGAAAAAAAGTTCTTCAAACGCTTTTAACATCGAGAGAATTAAACATTTCTTCTTTAAATCCTGGTGTTTACATCATTAAAATTGAAGAAGGTGAAGCTAGTTCTACCAGAAAACTAATAGTCAGATAGTTAAATCGTATAGATTTAACTTTTTTTTTACTTTGATAATTTTTAATTATAAAAATTGTCCGTATCTTTGATGTCTAATTTTATTTAAAAAACAATGAAAAAAATCTACTCTTTACTTTTATTGGTAATTGCTTCTACGTCTTTTGGACAACAAATTTTATCCGAAGATTTTAATTACCCAGATAGTGCTTTATTAACTGGTAATGGTTGGACAGCTCATAGTGGCGCTGGTACAAATGCTGTTGATGTTGGAGTTTCAAATGGTCTTACTTATACTGGTTATTCAGGATTAACTGGCTTTACAGCTGCTGCAGTTGGAAACGCTGCTCGATTGGATAATACTGGTGAAGATGTAAACAAAGCATTTGCTGCACCAGTTACTTCTGGTTCTCTTTATTATTCATTTATGGTAAATGTAACTACAGCAGTTGATGGATATTTCTTAAGTTTAGGTACAGGAACTACAACTTTGTTTGCAAGATTATATGCTAAACCATCAGCAACGGCTGGAAAAGTAAATTTCGGAATTGGAAACAATGCAGTTTCTTATTCTACTACCGATTTTGATATTGCAACAACTTATTTAGCAGTAATAAAATATGATGTTTCTGCAACTGGATCAGTTAGTTTATGGATAATTCCTGCTGGAATTCCTGCTACAGAAGCTGCTGCTGGAGCACCAACAGCTATAAACTCTGGTGCTGGTTCTGCAACTGTTGGAGGTGCTTATTTACGTCAATATAATTTGGCTCAAAACATAACTGTTGATGGTATTAGAATTTATCCAACTTGGTTTAACACAGCAGCATGTCCATTGACTTTAGGAACAGAAACTACTTTATGTGATGCTGTAACTTTAGGTATTGATACTTACACAGCTACTATACCATTTACAGGAGGAAATTCTGGAACATATACTTTAGCAACTACATCTGGAACTATTGGTGGTGACAATCCATCAACTGTAGCAACTGGAAACATTACAATTTCTAACATTACTGAAGGAACTGGAGTTACACTTACAGTTTCTGGTGGATGTGGATTTACAAAAATTATTGCTCCTTCAGAATGTAAACCAATTAATCCATTACCTTATGGCGAATCTTTTCCATACACAGCCGGAAACTCTTTAGGTTTAGAGCAAAAATGGGTAAATGTAAATACTGGTGACAATATTGTTGCTGCGGCTGGAAGTTTAAATTATCCTGGATATACTTCTAGCGGTAATTCTGTAGCTTTTTCTGGTGCTGGTATTGAATGTTTTACACCTTTTACAACTACAACAACTGGAACAATTTATGCAGCTTTTATTATTAATGTTACTGATGTAAGTAATATGACTGCAACTGTACCAGAAAGTTATTTTGCTGGGTTAACTGGTGCAAATAAAAGTATTCAAGCAAGATTATTTGTTAAAAAAACTGCTGCTCAATACCAATTAGGATTTGATTCTGCAAGTACAACAACAAACTATGATGCTACTTTAAGAAATCCTGGCGATGTTGTTTATGTTGTTATGGGTTATGATTTTGCAACAAATCTTTTAAAAGCATGGTTTAATCCAGACTTGGCAACTTTTACAGCTGCTACAACACCAACTTTAACTAATACTCCAGTAGTAGTTTTACCTGCAACTTCATTAGCAGATTTAGGTGGATTTTTATTAAGACAAGATACAGCTACTACAACTCCAACAATTACTTTTGACGAATTGAGAGTTGCAACTACAACTCCAGCTTTATTGGCTGTTGCTCAAAATAGTATTACTGGTTTAAGAGTTTATCCAAATCCAGTTTCTAACGGAACTTTATTTGTAGAAACTTCTGCAAACAGCGAAAAAACTATTGTAATATATGATATACTAGGGAAACAAGTTTTAAATACAACAACTACTTCAATAGAAGTTAATGTTGCCAACTTAAAAGGTGGTCTTTACATAGTAAAAATTACTGAAGAAGGTAAAACTGCAACTAGAAAATTAGTTATCAGATAATTACTTTTTATATTTTATAGAAAGCTCCAATTTACGTTGGAGCTTTTTTATTTTTATTACTTTTACAAAAAACAATCTTTTGATTTCAAACCAAGATATATTCACCATTTCATCTCAAAAGCAATTCGAAAAAATTGCTTTAAAAATCTTTCGTTTTCAATATGAAAACAATAGTGTATATCGTGAGTTTTGTGAGTTTCTAAAAGTCGAAAAAGGAAGCGTAAAATCAATTGAACAAATTCCTTTTTTGCCAATTCAATTTTTTAAAAGTCATGATGTTGTTTCTTCAAATGATACTATTCAAGAAACGTTTACAAGTAGCGGAACAACCGGAATCATTACAAGCAAACATCTAGTTACAGATATTTCTTTATATGAAGAAAGTTATAGAAATGGTTTTTCAGAATTTTATGGAAACATTGAAGATTATGCAGTTTTAGCATTACTTCAATCCTATTTAGAACGTCAAGGTTCGTCATTGATTTATATGGTAAAAGATTTAATTGAATTATCAAAAAATGAAAATAGTGGTTTTTATTTACATAATTATGATGAACTGATTTCAAAGTTAATTGAATTAGATTCCTCAGGTCAAAATGTTTTATTAATTGGTGTAACTTATGCTTTATTGGATTTAATTGAAAAGCAAAAATTTCAATTAAAAAACACAATAATCATGGAAACAGGAGGAATGAAAGGCAAACGCAAAGAAATTATTAGAGAAGAATTACATGAAATTCTTTGTAACGGATTTGGAGTTACAAATATTCATTCAGAATATGGAATGACCGAATTGTTATCGCAAGCATACTCTTTAGGAAACGGAATTTTCGAATGTCCGAGTTGGATGAATGTCTTAATTCGTGACACCGAAGATGCTCTTTCATATGTTTCAAACGGAAAAACTGGTGGAATTAATATTATTGATTTAGCAAATATTAATTCATGTTCATTTATTGCAACGCAAGATTTGGGTAAAAAATATCCCAATAACTCGTTTGAAGTATTGGGACGTTTTGATAATTCTGATATTCGTGGTTGTAATTTAATGGTTATTTAATCTTTAAACTAAACCACTCGTAATAAAAAATAATTTTTCTTTCCACTTTGCAATAACACAAATTGATTATTGATTAAATCATTAATCGTCAACTTATAATCTTCAGTGATTTTTGCTTTATTTACCGAAATAGAATTGGCTGTCAATGCTCGTCTTGCTTCGCCATTAGATTTAAAAAATCCTGATTTTTCATTTAAAACAGTTACAATATCAATTCCTGCATCGACATCATTTTTAGAAATTTCAGCTTGCGGAACACCATCAAAAACTTCTAAAAATGTTGCTTCATCCAATTGTTTTAAATCATCAGCAGTAGCATTTCCAAAAAGAATATTTGAAGCTTGAATCGCTTTTTCAAGTTCATTTTTTCCATGAACAAATGTAGTTACTTCTTCGGCTAATCTCTTTTGTAAAGCTCTTAAATGTGGTGCTTCGTTTTGTTCAACAATTAAAGAATCTACAGTTGATTTATCTAAAAAAGTGAATATTTTAATGTATTTCTCAGCATCAACGTCGGTTGTATTCAACCAAAATTGGTAAAATTTATAAACCGAAGTTTTATCTGCTGTAAGCCAAACATTTCCACCTTCAGATTTTCCGAATTTAGATCCATCAGCTTTAGTAATTAATGGACAAGTCATTGCAAATGCTTTTGCTCCATCGCCATTCATTCTTCTAACCAATTCGGTTCCTGTTGTAATATTTCCCCATTGGTCTGAACCACCCATTTGTAGCAAACAATTATAAGTTTTATACAAATGATGAAAATCATATCCTTGTATTAATTGATATGTAAACTCGGTAAAACTCATTCCTTCACCATCGCTAGAAAGACGTTTTTTTACAGAATCTTTTGCCATCATATAATTCACAGTGATTCGTTTACCCACATCACGAGCAAAATTTATAAATGAAAAATCTTTCATCCAATCATAGTTATTTACAAGTATTGGAGCGTTTGTTGCAGTAGAATTAAAATCTAAAAAACGAGATAAAACTGCTTTTATTCCAGCTACATTTTTATTTAAAGTTACTTCGTCTAATAAATTTCTTTCATCACTTTTTCCAGATGGATCACCAATCATTCCTGTTGCACCACCAATTAAAGCAATTGGTTTGTGACCAAAATGTTCAAGATGAACTAATAAAACAATTGGTACTAAACTACCAATATGCAAAGAATCACTTGTTGGATCAAACCCAATATATGTAGTTGTCATTTCCTTTAAAAGTTGTTCTTCTGTTCCTGGCATAATATCATGAACCAAACCGCGCCATTGCAATTCTTGTACTAAATTCTTCATCTTAAAAAACTATATTTTGCGCAAATATAACTAAAGTCAATGGCAATGACAAAACACTAAAAAAAGCTATCTTTACCAAATGATATTAGTTACTGGCGCAACAGGATTAGTTGGTTCACATTTACTACTTCATTTGTTAGAAAACAAAGAAGAAACTGTTCGCGCAATTTATAGAAATGAAAAACATATTATTAAAACCAAATCACTTTTTGATTTTTATAAAAAAATTGATTTATTTTCAAAAATTGATTGGGTAAGAGCCGATATTTTGGAAATTCCTTCGCTTGAAATAGCTTTTCAAAACATAGATAATGTATACCATTGCGCAGCAAGTATTTCATTTAATCCAGATGATGAAGACCAACTTAGAAAAGTAAATATTGAAGGCACAGCCAATATTGTAAATTTTTGTATTGATGAAAACATAAAAAAACTATGTTACGTTAGTTCTATTGCTGCGCTTGGCAATTTGGCGCAAAATGAAAGTACAATTACAGAAGACTCAGAATGGAATCCAGAGCAGTTACACAGTGATTATGCCATTTCAAAATATGGTGCCGAAATGGAAGTTTGGCGCGGATTTCAAGAAGGTTTACAGGTTGTAATTGTAAATCCAGGTGTGATTTTTGGTCCGGGATTTTTCGATCAAGGAAGTGGTGCGTTTTTTACTTCTATACAAAAAGGAATTCCTTTTTACACCAATGGTTCAACAGCTTATGTTGCTGTTACAGATGTTGTAAAAATCATGCAACTTTTAATGAATTCTACTTCTAATGGTGAACGATTTATTTTGATATCAGAAAACATATCATATAAAGACATTATTTATAGTATTGCAGAAAAAATTGGTGCAAAAAAACCAAAAATTGAAGCTAAATCTTGGATGTTATCACTAGCTTGGAAATTGGATTGGCTTTTTTCTTTAGTTTTTAGAAGCCAAAGAAAAATTTCTAAACAAGCATCTTATTCACTTCAAAACACGGATTTAATTTCTAACGAAAAAATAAAATCGTTTTTAAAGTATGAATTTTTACCTATTGATACTTATTTGGATGAAGTTGTGGGATGTTTTAAGAATTAATATGTTAAAATTAAGTTAATTTTTTTGTAATTGGTTTTTTTTTTTTTTGAAATTTACTATACTAAACAAATAAATGTTTAGTTTTAATTATATAAAATTATGAAAAAAATTAAAATTTTAATTTCTGGATTTGCATTTTTATCTTTAATTGTGTTTTCATTCATTATGTTTTTTTCTTGCTCAAAAGAAAGTAACAATAGTTTAGAAAGCAATGCTTTAAATGAAACTAACATTTCACTTAATAGATTTGTTGCAAAACAAATAATTGGTGAAGAAAGAAATGGAGAATATATTATAACTGCGGATAGAAATCAATTATTTGCAAATTTTTCAGAATTAGCAAAAGAGCAAGGTCTAGGTGAAGTAAAATATCAAACATTGTTTATAAGAAAAAATATTATAGAAGGAAGTAATCCAATTAAATATTATTACGGTTTATTCGCAATAGACAATATAGGATATCATCAAGCTGCAATTGAATTAATAAACACAAATAGAGCACTTATGATTGATGATTCTCCTAATACAGGTTCTATTACTTGCACTAGTACAAATTGTTCTGGCGCTCAATGTACTCCATACCAACACATAATGTCTACTGGAGATAAAGTTTGGACATGTTCTTCCTGTACAAGTAGCTGTACCAAAACTGCCAGTGTCACAATAAATTAAAGGTATATAAAAAATGAAAAAAATATTGCTCTTTAGTTGTTTCATTATTTTGAGTTATAGTTGTGCTCAAAACAAATTAGTTAATAATCAAAATGAATTAAAGAGCAATAAACTTATTGCAATAATTAAAAATGATAACTATGTTTTTAAAACCGATTTAGAAATTCTAAAAAATAGACTTATCCAAAACATATCAACTGAAAAGAAAATAAATTTTGATAAAATTGAAATTATCAAACAATTTACAATTGGAGATGAGCCAAAGGAATTTTATTATATACTTTTAAAAGATTCAAATACAAATATAAAAATAGCTAGATGGCTAAATAAAATTGATAATAAATTATATTTTAATAATTTAATCGGAAAAATAAATCAATTTGAGCAAACTTATCAATTTTGCGTAGGAAAAAATGATTGTAATCCTGAGGTATTTGAAATTGACAAAGATTTTTTTTGGTCTTGTAGTAAAGACCCAAAATGTTTACTAGAACCAATTAAACAAAGTGATCTTACTTGCAAAACTTTTAAAACAATTATTATTTCTGAACTTGAAGAATAATTAATAGTCTAATATTTACTTTACAACTCCAACATCCAAAGGTAATTCTTCTTTCTTACCATTTAGTTTTTCATTATCTGCATCAAGTTTAGATTTTACTTTTTCGTATAATTTTTTATACTTTACAATATCTGATGCGTAATATTGAGTGTTTTTGGCAAAAGTTACACTATCAATTTTGTATTTTTCTTTTATAAACTTTGTTGGCGTTGGATATTTTGTGTTTCCTGTTGTGTTTTGATTTCTCAAAGCATCAAGTAATGACAAATCATAAATTATAGAAACCATTTGGTCTTCATCAAGTAAATTATTTGGTTTTGCAACAACGCGATCCTTGCAACTTATTACTAGAAAAGAAAGTGATATAAAAAGTAAAACTGTTTTTTTCATAAATTATCTATCAAAAAGTAAACGTTGTCCTGCTTTAATTTCTTTGACTTTTGCGTTTTCATAAACCAATTGTCCGTTTACAAATGTATGAGAAATTCTTGATTTAAAATTGGTACCTTCCATTGGCGACCAACCACATTTATAAAGAATATTTTCTTTATTTACACTCCATGGTTTTGCTGGATCTACAATTACTAAATCAGCATAGTAACCTTCTTTAATAAAACCTCGTTTTTCTATTTTAAAAATCTTTGCAGGATTATGAGCCATTTTCTCTACAATTTTTTCAACCGATATTTTTCCTTGATGATGTGCTTCAAACATGGCAACAACTGCATGTTGAACCATTGGTCCGCCAGAAGGTGCATTTAAATAATCTTGAGATTTTTCTTCTAATGTGTGTGGTGCATGATCGGTTGCAATTACATCAATTGTATCGTCTAAAAGTGCTTTCCAAAGAGCATTTTTATCATTTTCAGTTTTTATTGCCGGATTCCATTTTATGAAATTTCCTTTTGCCGCATAATCTTCGTTGGTAAACCATAAATGATGAATACAAACCTCAGCGGTAATCATTTTTTCTTCTAACGGAATTTTATTGGTAAATAATTCTAATTCTTTGGCTGTTGAAATATGAAAAATGTGCAATCTCGCACCAGTTTTCTTTGCCAGTTCTACTGCTTTGGAAGAGGATAAATAACATGCTTCTTCACTTCTAATTAAATGATGTGAAGTAACCGAAATTTCATTACCAAATTCGGCTTTATATTTTTCTAAATTTGATTTTATAGTTGCTTCATCTTCGCAATGAACTGCAATTAGCATCTTGGTTGATGAAAATATTTTTTCAAGAGTTTCTTCATCATCAACAAGCATATTTCCTGTTGACGAACCAAGAAACAATTTTATTCCTGCAACATTTTTTGGATTTGTTTTTAGAATTTCTTCAAGATTATCGTTTGTTCCGCCCATCATAAAAGAATAATTGGCATAAGAATTTTGTGAAGCAATTTGATATTTTTGTTCTAATAATTCTTGTGTAACAGCATTGGGAACTGTGTTGGGTTGTTCTATAAACGAAGTTATTCCGCCAGCAATGGCAGCTCTACTTTCTGATTCAATATCAGCTTTGTGTGTCAATCCTGGTTCACGAAAATGTACTTGATCATCAATTGCACCAGGAATTAAATAATTTCCTTCGGCATCAATAACCTTGCAGTCTGAACTTTTGTGGCTTATACTTTGGGCAATTTCTGTTATAAACTCGCCTTCAATTAGAACATCGCCTTCAAAAACAATTCCTTCGTTTACAATCCTTGCGTTTTTTATTAAAACAGTACTCATTTTACAATTGATTAAAAAACTTTTTTATTCTTAATGATAATACTCCAAAAATGGCTTCTTTAATAATTGAACCACTCATTTTAGATTGTCCTTTGGTTCTATCTGTAAAAATTACTGGAACTTCTTGAATATTAAATTTTTTGGCGAAAGCTCTGTATTTCATTTCTATTTGAAAAGCATATCCAATAAATTTTATTTTATCTAGATTGATGCTTTCTAAAACTTTTTTGTTGTAACAAATGAAACCTGCTGTAGCATCCATAATTTTCATTCCGGTAATCATTCTTACATAAACCGAAGCAAAATAGGATAACAAAACCCTACTTAATGGCCAGTTTACAACATTTACCCCAGTAACATATCTTGAACCAATTGCCAAATCGGCACCGCCAAAATGACACGCATCATAGAGTTTTTCTAAATCATATGGATTGTGTGAAAAATCGGCATCCATCTCGAAAATAAATTCATAATCACGAGATAAAGCCCATTTAAAACCGTGAACATAAGCAGTACCAAGTCCAGATTTTTTTTCTCTTTGTTCTAGAAAAAGACATTTAGAAAATTCTTTTTGAAGTTCAATTACTTTAATGGCTGTTTTATCTGGCGAATTATCATCTACAATAAGAATATGAAATGATTTGTGCAATGAAAACACAGCTCTCACTATGCTTTCTATATTTTCAATTTCGTTATAAGTTGGAATAATTACAATACCACAATTCATATTTATCTTTAAATGTTTATGCAAAAATACTCTTTTTATAACTCTATAATCTTAATAAAATTATAATACTAATCAACAAATAAAATTTAGTAATTTTGCCTGCAATGATAGCACTAGAATTACATCCGAGAATTATTGAAACCAAAGATTGGGCAACAGTGCTTTTTGTGTTTTCTTTATTGCTAATTGTAGTTGCAAAATCATCGTTTGAAAATCGGTTTTATGATTTTATTCGGTTATTAGTTTCAGACAAATACACAAAAATATATAGGGAAAGCAGTCATTTAATGAGCGGATTTAATATTCTTTTATTTGTAGTTAACTTGATATCATTTTCTTTTTTTATACAATTAGTTTTGTCACATTATCAATACGGCGAAAAAACAGATTGGGTATTATTTGTTAGAATTTTTACTTTATTGACAGTTTTTATACTTTCTAAGTTCTTGATAGAAAAAATAATAGCTACAACATTTGGCATTGAAGAAATTATCGAACAGTTTAATTTATACAAAGTTACCTTTAGAACATATATCGGATTGCTTTTAATGCCAGTTTGTGTGATTTTATTTTACGGGAATTATATAACAAATTCTCTGATTTTATCAATTATTGGTATATTATTTATAATTAACGTGCTGACTTATGTGGTTTCATTGAAAAATTATCAAAACTTACTATTTAGCAAGTTGTTTTATTTTATTTTGTATCTTTGCGCACTTGAAATTGCACCTTACTATTTCATGTATTATTTGATTACACAAAATTAGAGCTTAAACATGTCAAACTTAAAAGTAAGAACGATATTGGTGTCACAGCCAGAACCAAAAGTAGAGAATTCGCCTTATTTTGACTTACAACAAAAACATAAGTTGAAAATTGATTTTCGCTCATTTATTCATGTTGAAGGAGTGAGTGCTAAAGATATAAGAGCTCAAAAAATTGACTTAAATAATTTTACAGCAATCATTCTTACTAGTAGAAATGCTGTTGATCATTTTTTTAGAGTAGCCGAAGAAATGCGCTATAAAGTTCCAGAAGATTTAAGATATTTTTGCCAATCAGAAGCCATAGCTTTTTACCTGCAAAAATATGTAGTATACAGAAAGCGTAAAATTTATGTTGGTCAAAAAGATTTTGCTGACATGTCTACGCTCTTCAAAAAATACAAAGAAGAAAAATATTTATTACCTGCTTCCGATCAATTAAATGCAGATGCTCCGATAACTTTAAACAATTTAAAAATCAATTGGACACAAGCGGTTTTTTATAAAACGGTAATGAGTGATTTATCTGATTTGGC
>NZ_JAYVFH010000158.1:0-11237 GCF_043773265.1 Flavobacterium sp.
ACCTATTTAGTTTATCCTGGCGCACATCACACTCGATTTCATCATGCTTTGGGTTGCATGCATATTATGCAAAAAGCAGTTCAAACACTCCGCTTTAAAGGTGTTGAAATATCCGAAGAGGAAGAAAACGCACTTTATATTGCCATTCTTTTGCACGATATTGGTCATGGTCCGTTTTCTCATGCCATGGAACACAGTATTGTTGAAGATGTTCATCACGAAGAAATTTCTTTGCTGTTTATGAATTCTTTAAATAAAGAATTTGAAGGTAAATTGAGTTTGGCAATTCAAATTTTTAAAGGAGAATATCATCGAAAGTTCATGCTGCAATTAATTTCTAGCCAACTAGATATGGATAGAATGGATTACCTAAAACGAGATAGTTTTTATAGTGGTGTAGCCGAAGGAAACATTAATAGTGATCGATTAATTCAAATGATGAATGTGCAAGATGATGTTCTTGTAATAGAAGAAAAAGGAATCTTTTCGGTTGAAAAATTTCTAGTTGCAAGACGATTAATGTATTGGCAAGCATATCTTCATAAAACATCCGTTGTGGCTGAGTTAACATTGACCAAAATTCTAAAAAGAGCCAAAGAATTAACCCAAAAAGGTGAGAAATTAGAATGCAGCAAACCATTATCATTTTTTTTAAACAATAAAATATCGTTAGAGAATTTTGATGAATCAACTATTAAAACATTTGCATTACTAGATGATTTTGATGTTATGGGAGCAATAAAAACTTGGCAGTTTAATGAGGATTTTGTTTTAAGTTCCTTGAGCAATATGATAATAAATCGCGATTTGCTCAAAATTGTGATGCTAGATGAAAAAGCAGATGCAGAAATACTAGATAAATTAAAACATAAATTTGCAGCATTACATTCACTTTCAGATAAAGAAGTTGCCTACTTTGTTTTTAAAGGAAAACTTAAAAATCAAGCATACAATAAAGAAAGTGAACCTATTAGCATTTTAAAAAAGGATAAAACTGTCGAGAATATTGTAGATTCGTCAGATCAATTACAAGTTAGAGCATTATCAAAATCGGTGACAAAATATTTTATGTGTTTTCCAAAAGTGTTGTTGGAAGCATAGTTTTCAATTAAATTTTATATTTTTGCAAGAATGAAATTCACAGCAGAACAAATTGCAGGTATTCTAGAAGGCGAAGTAATAGGAAATCCTAATGCTGAAGTCCATAAGTTAGCCAAAATTGAAGAAGGAATAGAAGGTTCTTTGACATTTTTGTCCAACCCAAAATATCAGAATTTTATATATACAACTCAAGCTACAATTACCATTGTAAATAAATCGTTTGTGGCTGAACAAGAAATATCTACTACTTTAATAAAGGTTGACGATCCATATCAATCATTTTCAAAATTATTAGAATATTACAATCAAGTAAAGTTGATGAAATCTGGTATTGAACAACCATCGGTAATTTCAGAAAACGTTACCTATGGTGAAAATCTTTATTTAGGAAGTTTTTGCTACCTTGGCAAAAATGTTGTTATTGGAAACAATGTAAAAATTTATCCTAATACATTTATTGGAGACAATGTTACTATTGGTGATAATTGTGTGTTTTTTGCTGGAGTAAGAATCTATTCAGAAACCGAAATTGGTAATAATTGTGTCATTCATTCCGGAACAATTATTGGTTCAGATGGATTTGGATTTGCACCTTTAGATGATGGAACTTACAGTAAAATTCCACAAATTGGAAATGTAATTCTTGAAGATGATGTCGAGATTGGGTCTTGCACAACAATTGATAGAGCCACAATGGGTTCAACAATTATTAGAAAAGGAGTAAAGCTTGACAATCAAATACAAATTGCTCATAATGTTGAAATTGGAGAAAACACAGTGATTGCGGCTCAAACAGGAATTGCAGGTTCTACTAAAATTGGTAAAAATTGCCTAATTGGTGGTCAAGTTGGTTTCGCAGGTCATATTGTTATTGGCGATAATGTTCGTGTTCAAGCACAATCTGGAGTTGGAAAAAATCTAAAAGATGGCGAAGTGGTTCAAGGTTCACCATCGTTTAATTATGCCGATTTTAGTAAATCATTCGTGCATTTTAGAAACTTTCCAAAAATAGTTTCAGATATTGATGAATTAAAGAAAAAAATAGAATAGATAATAAATTAAATTACAATACTTATGGTTAAGCAAAAAACCATCAAAAACGAAGTTACACTTACAGGAGTAGGATTACATACTGGTAAAGAAGTTAAAATGACTTTTAAACCAGCACCAATAAACAACGGATTTACATTTGTAAGAGTTGATTTAGAAGGCAGTCCAATCATTGAAGCTGATGCCAATTATGTTGTTAATACTCAAAGAGGAACTAATTTAGAAAAACTTGGAGTAAAAATTCAAACTTCAGAGCACGTTTTAGCTGCTTTTGTTGGTTGTGATGTTGATAATGCAATTATTGAATTAAACGAATCTGAGCCACCAATAATGGATGGTTCTTCTAAATTTTTTGTTGAAGCAATTGAAAAAGCTGAAGTTGTAGAGCAAGATGCTGATAGAAAATATTATGTTGTAAAAGAAGTTATTTCCTTTACAGATGAAACTACTGGAAGTGAAATAATAGTAATGCCTTGCGATGATTATCAAATTACTGCAATGGTCGATTTTGGCACTAAAGTACTTGGCACTCAAAATGCTACATTAAAAAATATTACCGATTTTAAAACAGAAATTTCAAATGCAAGAACGTTTAGTTTTCTTCACGAACTAGAAAATTTATTAGATAATGGTTTGATAAAAGGTGGCGATTTAAATAATGCAATCGTATATGTTGACAAAGAAATTTCAGCAAATACAATGGAAAATTTAAAGAAAGCTTTCGGAAAAGATTCTATTTCTGTAAAAGAAAACGGAATTTTAGACAATCTAACATTGCATTATCCAAATGAAGCTGCAAGACATAAATTACTAGACGTTATTGGAGATTTAGCATTAGTAGGAATTAGAATTAAAGGTAAAGTTATTGCTAACAAGCCAGGACATTTTGTAAATACTCAATTTGCTAAAAAATTATCAAAAATAATAAAGATTGAACAAAAAAATCATATCCCAGTATTTGATTTAAACAAAGAACCATTAATGGATATTCATAAAATCATGAGTATCCTGCCACACAGACCACCATTTTTATTAATTGATAGAATTATAGAAATGTCTGAAACACATGTTGTTGGAATGAAAAATGTAACAATGAATGAAAATTTTTTTGTTGGTCATTTTCCAGATGCACCAGTTATGCCAGGTGTTTTAATTGTTGAAGCAATGGCGCAATCTGGTGGAATATTAGTATTAAGTACAGTTCCAGATCCAGAAAATTATCTTACCTATTTCATGAAAATAGATAATGTTAAGTTCAAACAAAAAGTTCTTCCTGGCGACACATTAATATTTAAATGCGAATTGATAACACCAATACGAAGAGGAATTTGTCACATGCAAGCCAATGCATATGCCAACGGAAGATTAGTTGCCGAAGCAGAATTAATGGCACAAATAGCTAAAAAACAATAGTTTTTGTTAATCTGTTAATTTGGTATTTGTCATCCAAATCAACAGAATTACAAATAACCAAATCAACTTTTAATATATGAATCAACCATTAGCATACGTTCATCCTGGAGCAAAAATCGCAAAAAATGTTGTTATTGAACCATTTACAACTATCAATAATAATGTTGAAATTGGCGAAGGAACTTGGATAGGTTCAAATGTAACTATCATGGAAGGCGCAAGAATTGGTAAAAATTGCAGTATCTTTCCTGGAGCTGTAATTGCAGCAGTGCCACAAGATTTAAAATTTGGAGGTGAAGATTCACTTGCAATAATAGGCGATAACACCACTGTAAGAGAATGTGTTACAATTAATAGAGGAACAATTGCTTCTGGACAAACTAAGATAGGAAAAAATTGTCTTATTATGGCAACTGCACATATTGCTCACGATTGTCACATTGGCGATAATGCAATAATTGTAAACGGTGTTGCTCTCGCAGGTCATGTTATTGTTGGCGATTATGCAATAATTGGTGGTTTGGCTGCTATACATCAATTTATACATATTGGTCACCATGCCATGATTTCTGGTGGTTCTTTAGTACGAAAAGATGTTCCACCATATACCAAAGCGGCAAAAGAACCATTATCTTATGTCGGAATTAACTCTGTTGGACTAAGAAGAAGAGGTTTTACAACCGAAAAAATAAGAGAAATTCAAGATATTTATAGAATTTTATATCAAAAAAATTACAATACATCTCAAGCAGTTGGAATTATTGAAGCCGAAATGTCAGCTTCGCCAGAACGTGATGAAATTCTTGATTTTATAAGAAATTCTTCTCGTGGAATCATGAAAGGATATTCTGGAGCATATTAAAAAATAGTTTAAAAGTTTAAGATTGTTTAATGGTTTAAAAGTTTAAAAAAATAAGTGTAATTAAACAATATCAAACAAGATTAAACAATTTCAAAAAATAAAAAAATAACAAAAATCATATAAAATGGCATCTACATCAGATATTAGAAACGGATTATGCATAAAATTCAATCACGATATATATAAAATTATCGAATTCCTTCATGTTAAACCTGGAAAAGGACCAGCGTTTGTAAGAACAAAATTAAGAAGTTTAACTAACGGAAAAGTATTAGACAATACCTTTTCTGCAGGTCATAAAATTGATGAAGTTCGTGTAGAAACACATTCTTATCAATATCTATATGCCGAAGGTGATTTATTTCATTTTATGAATGTAGATAGTTATGAGCAAATAACACTAGAAAAAAAGATTCTTGATGCACCAGATTTATTAAAAGAAGGAACAATCGTTATGGTTCAAGTTAATACCGAAACTGAATTACCTCTTTCTGTAGATATGCCATCATCAATTGTATTAGAAGTTACTTATGCAGAACCTGGAGTTAAAGGAAATACAGCAACCAATGCTACAAAACCTGCCAAAGTTGAAACTGGTGCTTCTGTAAATGTGCCTTTATTCATTAATGAAGGTGATAAAATTAAAATCGATACAGCAACAGGTTCTTATATGGAACGAGTTAAAGAGTAATTTTTGTTTCAAGTTTCAAGTTTTAGGTTACTAATAACTTAAAACTTGAAACCTAAAACTTAAAACCTGAAACAAATTTTAAATGAAATTCTCAAAAACACATTCGCTTAAAGAAATTGCTACAATCCTAAATTGTCAATATGTTGGCAATGATGATTTTCCAGTTCAAGGAATGAATGAAATTCATGTAGTTACAGCTGGCGATATAGTTTTTGTAGATCATCCAAAATATTATGATAAAGCATTACAATCTGCAGCTTCAATTGTTTTAATAAATAAAGAAGTTACTTGTCCTGAAGGTAAAGCATTGTTAATTTCTGATGATCCGTTTAGAGATTTCAATATATTAACAAAACATTTTAGACCTTTTCAAGCTACAAATCAACCAATTTCAATTTCGGCAACAATTGGTGAAGGAACATTTATTCAACCTAATTGCTTTATTGGAAATCATGTTAAAATTGGTTCAAATTGTATAATTCATTCTAATGTTACTATTTATGATGGCTGCATAATTGGAAACAATGTAATAATTCAAGCCGGAACAATTCTTGGCGCAGATGCATTTTATTATAAAAAACGCCCAGACGGATTTGATCAATTGCTTTCTGGAGGAAGAGTTATTATTGAAGACAACGTTGGCATTGGAGCACTTTGCACAATCGATAAAGGCGTTACTGGAGATACAACTATTGGCGAAGGAACAAAAATTGATAATCAAGTTCATGTTGGTCATGATACCGTTATTGGAAAAAAATGTTTAATTGCTGCACAAACAGGAATTGCAGGTTGTGTAATTATTGAAGATGAAGTTACACTTTGGGGACAAGTTGGCACAACAAGCGGAATAACAATTGGTACAAAAGCAGTAATATTAGGACAAACTGGAGTAACAAAATCAGTTGAAGGTGGAAAATCATATTTTGGAACACCAATCGAAGAGTCTAGAGAAAAATTAAAACAATTAGCAAATATTAAGCGCATACCCGAAATTTTAAAAAACCTAAAATAATGCATGCAAAAGAAATTGTACTCGATTTTTACAAATCAGATGTCATTTTAGATAAGAATGCTGTAAAAGAATTTCTTCATCCAGAAATTACAATTGATTGGAATAGCAGTAAAGGATTTATCCAAATGAATTTTGACGATATTATTAGACTTGTTGAAGAAATGAGTAAAGCATATTTGCGCTCAAAAATAAAAATTAGTCATATTATAGAAGAAGGTGATACGGTTTCTGTTCGTTTTTCGCACTTTGTTAAAACAATAGAAAATCAAAGAGAAGAAATGCTTTTAGCTCATTTTTTTGTTATTTGGGAAATAAAAGAAGGAAAATTATTCAAAGGATTTCAAATGAGTCAATTTTCATAAACTAAAGCTTTAAAACATTGTTAAAAAAACTGAATACCAATCATAAAAAACCCATCACTTTTTAATACTTTTGCAAAATAATTTAAACACAATATAAAACATATAACATGAGCGTTTTAGTTAATAAAAATTCAAAAATAATAGTTCAAGGATTTACAGGAAGTGAAGGCACATTTCATGCTTCACAAATGATTGAATATGGCACAAACGTTGTTGGTGGAGTAACTCCTGGAAAAGGTGGAACAACACATTTAGAACGTCCTGTTTTTAATACTGTAAAAGATGCTGTTGAAAAAGCAGGAGCAGACACAACAATTATTTTTGTACCACCAGCTTTTGCTGCTGATGCAATTATGGAAGCTGCAGATGCTGGAATAAAAGTCATAATTTGTATTACTGAAGGAATTCCGGTTGCAGATATGATTAAAGCGTATGCTTATATTAAAGATAGAAATTGCAGATTAATTGGTCCAAACTGTCCTGGAGTAATTACTCCAGAAGAAGCTAAAGTTGGAATTATGCCAGGTTTTGTTTTCAAAAAAGGAACTGTTGGAATTGTTTCTAAATCTGGAACATTAACCTATGAAGCTGCAGACCAAGTTGTAAAACAAGGTTTAGGAATAACTACAGCTATTGGAATTGGTGGAGATCCAATTATTGGAACAACTACAAAAGAAGCAGTAGAATTATTAATGAATGATCCCGAAACTCATTGTATTGTTATGATTGGTGAAATTGGAGGACAACTAGAAGCAGATGCTGCAAAATGGATTAAAGCTGATGGTAACAGAAAACCTGTTGTAGGTTTTATTGCTGGTGAAACGGCTCCAAAAGGAAGAACAATGGGACACGCAGGTGCAATTGTTGGTGGTGCAGACGACACAGCAGAAGCAAAAAAACGAATTATGAGAGAATGTGGAATTCACGTTGTAGATTCTCCTGCAGAAATTGGTAAAAAAGTAAAAGAAGTAATGTCTTAATTACATAATATAAATAATCAAAATAGCTCTGAAAAGATTTAATTTTCAGAGCTTTTTTTATTTAATTGAGTGTTAGAACTCCTAAAATTTCTTTGTGCAAAAATGGTCCACCTGGATAATGTGCAGTATAGTCAAGATTTAACCAAATTTGACCTCTATCGTCAATGTGATATTTAATACTTTTACCATAACTTTCTTTTACAAAAAGTTCTTTTTTAATTAAATAGTTTATTGCTTCAAATTCTTTTTTTGTACCAATAAGAATTTCAGGATAAATATGTCCATCAGTGTGAATTAATCTTGCTGTTCCTCCAATAGATTTTACACAAGATGCCATTAAAATTGAATGATCATCACAATCACCAGATAAATAACGAATTGATTCTGATGCTGATGCAATATAATCTTTATTCTTTGGATCACTTACATAATTCCATCTTGAATTTATTTCCTTAAAAACTGCAAAACACTGAATAATAGTAAAATAATCATGATACTCTTTTACTCCTTTAAAATGTTTGGTTGTGGCCATTATTGCAAAATTTCTAACCTTTGGATTGTCATATTCTATTGCATCAACAACTTTTGATTTATTGGGAAAAGGTAATAATTTAGAAATTATAATGTCTTGAGGATTAGGGTTTTCAGACATATAATACATCATGTATTTATAATCTTCATATACGCTTTTAAAACCATAATTACCTAATATAGTTCCAACAAAAAGAATAATGAAATAAAAAAAAACACCAATTAAAATTATTTTCCTAATTGCTCTTAGCAGTAATTGCAAACTGATTACAATTATTATAAAAAGAATAATCCTGTCAATATGCCAAAACCAATTTAAATCTATAAAGTTTTGATGCGCAATAATGAATATTGGAATAGCAAGTAAAATATTTAAAATAAATATAATAATAATGTCCCAAGGTTTCTTAACCGTGAGTTGATTGTCTATTTCTTTATAAGTAAGATTTTTTAAAGCTATCATTTAAAAACAAAATCCAGAAAACTTAAATAGTTTTTATGATTTCAGCAAAAGTACCTTTTTTCTCAATAATTTTGAGTGCAAATAACTGATTTTGAATTTTGTTTAACATTTCAATAGATAATTGACTTTGCGACCATTCGGTAATTGAAAGCCATTCTTGAATATCTGTTATTTTTTGATTATATTTTTCTGCCAAAGTTCTGTCAATACTAGGAATTTCTTTAAAATCTTGTGTTGTAATATTGATAATTTCTAGAATTTGAGCAATGGTATTAGGATGTTTTTTTAGAACTTCATCTCGAACTGCAATTACAAAACAAGGCCAAGGCGTTGGGCAATCGGCAATTTTTCTGAAAGTTCCTTTATCTACAAGTGGTTTGGTCATAAATTTTTCCCACATAAAATAATCAGATTCTCTTTTTGCTAAACTTTCTATTGCGCCATCAATTGTGTTTATAATTTCAAATTCTAAGTTTTCAGTATTCCATTTTTGATTATTAGCATTGACATAAGCCATTAGTTGCGAGCCAGAACCAAGTCGAGAAATAGCAACTTTTTTATTTTCTAAATCTTCTAAATTATAATAATTTGACTTGGCATCAACGTGAATTCCCCAAACTAAAGGAGATTCAACATAAACTTGAACAATTTTTGAAGCATTTCCTGCATTGATGTCTTTTATAATTCCTTCGGTAAGAATTACTGCAATATCAGTCTCACCATCTCGAAGCATTTGACACATTTTTCCAGTTCCTTCTGGTACATCTGTCCATTGCAAATCGATTCCAACGCTTTCAAACTCTCCATTTTCTATGCACAAATGCCAAGGAAGATTGAAATGTTCTGGAACTCCAGCTATTTTTATTGTTTTCATAGTCATTGCGAGGCACGAAGCAATCTCATAATTAATTATTGTTTAAATGGAAAGTTGCTCAATACAAGTTTCACGAAATTTCCGAATTTCATCAAAAGTATGTTTTATTTGATGTTTAAAAATTCGATTTTTAATAAAATTTTGATGGTTTTCTATTTAAAATCCACAACTTGAAATGGTTCGATTTCAATTTCTAGAAGAATATCATTTTTTATTTTTTTTAAAACAGATTTGAGAAATTAGGTTAATCTAAAAAATTTCTCTGATTTCTCAAATCTGTGTTCTACTTTTTAAATAAAATTATCATATTTTCAAATGAGAAATTACAATTCGATAACCATCAGGATCGAGAAACATTTTTCCACCCGAAACTTCGGGATCATTCCAAAACGGATTTTTAGCTTTTATAAATTCTATTGAATATTTATGAATCTTTTCAAGAAGAAGTTCATATTCTAGTTTACTATTTGGATAAAAAACTAAAACATCATCTTCATCAAAAGTATGATTAACAATTTTATTAGATTGTGTGAATTCTAAATGCCAATTTTCGTCTGGTTTACCAATAAATACACCATCATAACCATTATGGTTTTCAAAACCACCAAGCAATTCCAATCCTAAAACGTTTGTGTAAAAAGATTTTAAATTTTCTAAATTATTGGTATGTCTTGCGTATCTGAAAGTCATTTTTTATTTTTAAATTAGATAACAAAAAAAGAATTTTTAATTTGATGCGAATATTACTTTTGCAACACAGATTTATGAAATTAAAGAAATCAAAGAAATTTTTTAAATTATTCAAATTTCTTAAATCTGTGTTCTACTTTTTTTTATTTGGCCAATTTATCCAAAGTATATTCAATCAACTCATCAACAGCTTTGTAAGGATCATCACTAAAAGTTCCTGTGGCACGATTGGCAATAATTGCATTTAGTGACAAACAATTATGTCCAAGAAGCTTTCCAAGTCCATAAATTGCTGCAGTTTCCATTTCTAGATTGGTAATTTTATTTTCTTCAAATTCAAAATTATCCATTTTAGAATTCAATTCTTCGTCTTGAATATTCAATCGCAAAACGCGACCTTGCGGACCATAAAATCCTCCAGCAGTTGCCGTAATTCCTTTAAACATTCTTGCACTTTCAATTACTTTCTCCAGTTTTTCTGAACATGCAATGACATAAGGTTTTCCTTTTTTCAAATCCCAATTGGTGTGTTTTACAAAAGCATCTTCCATTTCAAGATTAGAAACTTCGTCAATTAAATAGGAGCGAAGCATATTGTCTAATCCCAATCCGTATTTAGACATTACAAAACTATCGCAAGGAATAGTTTCTTGAAGTGAACCTGATGTTCCAATTCTGATAATATTTAATGAAGTCAAAGTTTCTTTTGGTAATCTGGTTTGTAAATCAATATTGACTAACGCATCGAGTTCGTTCATTACAATATCAATATTATCTGGACCAACTCCTGTTGACATAACTGTAATTCGTTTTCCTTTAAAAATTCCGGTTTGGGTTTTAAATTCACGTTTTTGCTGAGAAAATTCTATTTTTTCAAAGTTTTTGGTAATTTTTTCCACACGATTTTGATCACCAACAAAGATAATGTCATGGGCAATTTGATGCGGAAGAAGGTTTAAATGGTAAACACTTCCGTCTGGATTTAATATTAATTCTGATGATGCAATCATTGTTTTTTTGTTTAAATTGTTTAAAGGTTTAAAATGGTTTAAAGTTTAAAATGGTTTAAGGTTAAAATGGTTTAAGGTTGTTTAAAATGTTTAATTGAACACTAATTCCGAAATTTAGGAACTGAACACTGAAAACTGAACACTGAACACTGAATACTGAACACTGAAAACTGAACACTTTTTCTAACCTCCAACTCG
>NZ_JAYVFH010000159.1:0-17215 GCF_043773265.1 Flavobacterium sp.
TGTGTGCAACTGTAATACAAAAATGTTGCCAAACAAAAATACGATAAAAGTGCAAACTTTTTAATAAAGTGTTTCATAAGCTTCTTGGTTTAAGGTTAATTGTTTTGTAAATATATACATAAAATAATAAAAGTTATAATATATAATAACTTTTTTTATTCTATTATTTGGAATATCGCAATGTGTATAATGAAAATGAACATAGTGATAAAGAATATTTAATCAACTTAGGCAAAAGGATTAAATATATTCGTTTGCAAAAGAAAATTTCGCAAACAGAAATTGCTTATAGATGTGGTTTTGATAAAAGTAATTACAACACAATAGAGTCTGGAAAAAGAAATCCAACTATTATTTCTTTAATAAAAATTTCTAAAGCTTTAAATATTTCTATTAAAGAATTGTTTGAATTTTAATTAAAAAAATAATAACGATAGATATTAAAAAGAAATTCAATACACTTTTAATCATATTTATAAATTATTTCTTTTTAATTATTAAAATAAAAGAATATCTACATCCCACTACGAATAGCTTCAACAGGATCAAGTTTTGAAGCAGAAATTGCTGGCATAATTCCAGATATTAAACCTACTATTACTGATAATCCAGTACCAATTAATACATTCCAAATGCTTAATACAAATTCGAAATCTAATAAGTTTGTTAGTAGTAATGCCATTAACCAAACAATTAATAGTCCAATCAATCCACCAATTACGCAAAGAATAATTGACTCAAATAAAAACTGAAAAAGTATAAACTTATTTTTGGCTCCAAGTGATTTTTGAATTCCAATTAAATTGGTGCGTTCTTTTACAGATACAAACATTATGTTGGCAATACCAAATCCACCAACTAAAAATGAGAAAAAACTAATTACAATTCCGCCCATTCTCATACTGCTTATAATTCCGTCAAGAAAATCGGTAAAACCAGAAAACACATTGATGAAAAAATTATCAATATCGGCAGTTTTCACACCACGCATGGTTCGCAGTTTTTGGGATAAATCGGCTTTAAAAGCTTCCATATCTATAGCTTTTTGTGGTTTTATTACAATTACTGGCAACATCATATCGTTGTTGTCACCATATAATTTTCTAATAAAATTTACTGGAATAAAAACCGATGTATCATTACTATCGCCAAACAATCCTGCACCTTGCTTTTTTAGAATTCCAATAACTGTAAATTTCTGACCATACAATCGTACTTGTTTTCCTATTGGATCGATATTTTCAAAAAGCACATTTGCAATTTCATCTCCAATAACAATAACTGCCGAACCAGAGTTGGATTCTGATTCATTATAAAATCGTCCTTTTTGAAATTCTAAACCTTGAATATCAATAAACTCTTGGGAAACTGGCACAACGTTTATTGAACTTACTGATTTGTCTTCGTGTTTTATAATTTCTGCTTGAACAAACATTTGATAAGCAAGTTCTTGTGCATCAGGCAAATTGTTTTTTAGGTATTGATATTCATCATAGTTTACATTAGGAAACTGCTCTCTCTTCCATCTTGGAATATCTGATGGTCCAAAAGATTGACTTGTTAAATAAATGGTGTTTTTATCTAAACTACTTAAACTTTTTTTAATTTTTTGATCTAAAGAATCTACAGCTGCCAAAACTGCAATTATTGAGAATATCCCAATAGTAACACCAAGTAACGAAAGTAATGTTCGCAATTTATTGCTTCGTAACGCATTCATTGCAAACCTAAAACTTTCTTTTAATAAACGAAAATATACTAACATTGTAGATTTTTTTCTTTGTTCAAATTTAAGTTATTAGTAAATAGAATAACTATAATGTTACAGAAAATCGAAACAAATAATCTTTTAACCCTGAATGTAGTGGAAATCTTTTTTATCTTGAACTTGTTTCAAGATCTTGAAACAAGTTCAAGATAAAAAAAATTGGAACGAAATGCAGGAAAATGGAGAGCAAAAACTACTACTGATTCGTTCCTAAAAAAATCAAAAATGAGATTGATTCCTAGCTTGCAATTACTTACTTTTGCGTGCTTAACAACACTACTTAATGAGCACTACTAAAACTATTAAATCGGCATTAATTTCGGTCTTTTCTAAAGATGGATTAGAACCAATTGTTCGCAAACTACACGAGCATAATGTAAGTATCTATTCGACTGGAGGAACCGAAGAATTTATTAAAAATCTTGGAATTCCTGTAATTCCTGTTGAAGATGTTACTTCGTTTCCTGAAATTCTTGGCGGAAGAGTAAAAACATTGCATCCAAAGATTTTTGGCGGAATTTTAAATCGTCAGAATAATGAAACCGATGTGCAACAAATGAAGGAATTTGATATTCCTCAAATTGATGTTGTAATTGTTGATTTATATCCTTTTGAAAAAACTGTTGCAAGTGGAGCTAGCGAATCTGAAATTATAGAAAAAATTGATATTGGTGGTATTTCGTTAATTCGTGCTGCTGCAAAAAACTTTAATGACACTGTAATTGTTGCTTCGGTAAACGAGTATAGTTTGTTTTTAGAAATGATTTCGCAAGGAAATGCAACTACAACTTTAGAACAAAGAAGATTATTGGCAACTAAAGCTTTTCATACTTCGTCACATTATGATGCTGCAATCTTTAATTATTTTAATACTGACGAATCAGTTTTAAAAGTTAGTATTGATGAATGTCAAATATTACGTTATGGTGAAAACCCACATCAAAAAGGATTTTTCTTTGGCGATTTTGATGCAATTTTCACAAAACTTCATGGCAAAGAATTATCATATAACAATCTTTTGGATGTTGATGCAGCTGTAAATTTAATTTTAGAATTTAAAAATCAATCCCCAACATTTGCAATATTAAAACACAATAATGCTTGTGGTATTGCAACAAGAAGATCAATGAAAGAAGCATATCTTGATGCATTGTCTGGCGATCCAACATCGGCATTTGGTGGAGTATTAATTGCCAACGGAAAAATTGATGAAGCAACAGCAAACGAAATAAACTCATTATTTTGTGAAGTTGTAATTGCACCAAGCTATGATGAAAAAGCGTTAAATATTTTACAAGAAAAAAAGAACCGAATCATATTGATAATAAAAGATGTACCTTTACCTCAACGTCAACTAAGAACATGCCTTAACGGAATTTTAGTTCAGGATAAAAACAACATCACAGACAATAAAGAAGCACTAAAAAGCGTTACCATAACAACACCAACAAATCTAGAAATTGAGGATTTAATTTTTGCATCTAAAATTTGTAAAAACACAAAATCTAATACTATAGTTTTAGCAAAAAATGGTCAATTAATTGCTGCTGGAACAGGACAAACATCACGAGTTGATGCCTTGAAACAAGCAATTGAAAAAGCAAATTCATTTGGTTTTGATTTAAAAGGAGCGGTAATGGCAAGCGATGCTTTTTTTCCTTTTCCTGATTGTGTTGAGATTGCAAAAAATGCAGGCATAACAGCCGTTATTCAACCTGGAGGTTCTATAAAAGACGAATTGAGCATAAATTATTGTAATGAAAATAAAGTTGCGATGGTATTTACAGGAACACGTCATTTTAAACATTAATTTTATTATTTTTGTCGAAAACTAATTTATAACAAACTAAAACCCTTTTAAAAGTATGGGATTTTTTGATTTCATGACTGAGGATATAGCAATTGACCTTGGTACCGCTAATACACTAATCATTCACAACGACAAGGTTGTAATTGATAGTCCTTCTATTGTTGCAAGAGATAGAATATCTGGAAAAATCATAGCAGTTGGAAAAGAAGCCAACATGATGCAAGGTAAAACCCATGAAAACATAAAAACCATACGACCATTAAAAGACGGAGTTATTGCCGATTTCGATGCATCTGAAAAGATGATTAGTATGTTTATAAAAAGTATTCCAGCTTTAAAAAAGAGAATGTTTACTCCAGCTTTGCGGATGGTAGTTTGTATTCCATCGGGAATTACTGAAGTAGAAATGCGTGCTGTAAAAGAAAGTTGTGAGCGTGTAAACGGTAAAGAAGTTTACTTAATTCACGAACCAATGGCAGCAGCAATTGGAATTGGAATTGATATTATGCAACCAAAAGGAAACATGATTGTAGATATTGGTGGTGGAACTACAGAAATTGCAGTAATCGCTCTTGGCGGAATTGTTTGTGACAAATCAGTAAAAATTGCTGGTGACGTTTTTACAAATGATATAATTTATTATATGAGAACTCAACATAACTTATTTGTTGGAGAAACTACTGCTGAGAAAATAAAAATTCAGGTTGGAGCTGCAACTGACCAGTTAGAATCGCCTCCAGATGATATGTCAGTTCAAGGTAGAGATTTACTAACTGGTAAACCAAAACAAGTTGAAGTTTCTTATAGAGAAATTGCAAAAGCTTTAGACAAATCTATTCAAAGAATTGAAGATGCTGTAATGGAAACATTATCTCAAACACCTCCAGAATTGGCAGCAGACATTTATAATACTGGTATTTATCTTGCTGGTGGAGGTTCAATGCTTCGTGGTCTTGATAAACGTATTTCATTAAAAACAGATTTACCGGTTTATATTGCCGAAGATCCGTTGAAAGCAGTTGTAAGAGGAACTGGAATGGCATTGAAAAACATACCAAAATTTAGAAGTATACTTATAAAATAAATCCATAGTTTAAAGATTTCTAACTTTAATAAAAATGCAACAAATATTTAATTTTATATTTAAAAACAGCTATCGTATGCTGTTTTTGTTGCTTATGGTTATAGCGCTTTCGCTTACAATTCAATCACATTCTTATCACAAAAGTAAAGTTATTAGTTCGGCCAATTTCTTGTCTGGTGGTGTTTATGAAAAAATGAATAATGTAGAAGAATATTTCAATTTGAAAATTCAAAATGATGAATTGGCTAAAGAAAATGCTAGATTAAAAAGTATACTTTTTAATTTAAAAGATACAACCAAAGTTCCATATGATACAATTAGCGGCGTTAGAAAAATTGATTTGATAACTGCAAAAGTAATTAAGAATTCTTATAGTGTTTTTGAAAATTATTTAACATTAGACAAAGGTTACAGACAAGGATTGAAACAAGATATGGGAGTTGTTAATAGTCTAGGAATTGTTGGAGTTGTCGAAAACACATCTGCCAATTATGCTACTGTTTTAAGCATATTAAATGTGAAAGCACCAATAAATGCAAAAATAAAAAAATCGGGACATTTTGGTTCGCTAATTTGGAATGGTAAAAATGCAGGTTTTGTTCAACTAACAGATGTTCCAAGGTTAGCAACTGTAAAAAAAGGTGACACAATAGTAACTGGAGGACAATCGACAATTTTCCCAGAAAACATTAATGTTGGAACAATAGAAAAAGTTTATATTGATAACGAAACTAATTTTTATACTCTAGATGTTCGCTTGTTTAATGACATGACGAGTTTAGGATATGTTTACGTCATTAGAAACAAAGACACTAAAGAAATCAAAGCTTTAGAAAAAATAATCAAAAAAGATGAATAGCACATTACTATATAATCTTGCCCGATTTATTTTGTTGCTTGCAGTACAAGTTACTATTTTCAATAATATTAATTTTTTAGGATACATTAATCCGTTTCCATATATACTTTTTATAATTTTATATCCAGTAAACGGAAATAAATCTGGGTTACTTATTGCAAGTTTTTTTCTTGGTTTAACTATGGATTTATTTATGAATTCTGGTGGCGTTCATACTGCTTCATGTTTAATTTTATCCTATTTTAGACCATCAATTTTTAAATTTTCATTTGGATTGAGTTATGAGTACCAAACCGTTAGACTTAATGATTCTTTAACTCCAGAGCGATTTTCATTTATATTTTTATCAGTTGTAATTCACCATCTAGTTTTATTTATTTTAGAAATTTTTACCTTTGAATACTTTTGGAGCATTATTCTAAGAACACTTGTTAGTACTATATTCACAATCATAATTAGCATTTTAATTATTTACTTAATTAAGCCCAATAAAAGATGAGAAAGCTTCTTCTTCCTGCGTTGGTTATCATTTCGGCATCACTGTTATTGATACGTCTTTTTTATTTGCAAATAATTAATGACTCCTTCAAATTAAAGTCAGAAAATAATGCTATAAAAATTAATTACACTTATCCTGAAAGAGGTTATTTGTATGATAGAAATGGTGAATTGTTAGTAGCAAATCAGCCATCATATGACATTATGGTTATTCCACGAGACATAAAAAAAATTGACACTTTACAATTTTGCAAACTACTTTCAATTACAAAAGAAGAGTTTATTAAAAAAATCAAAAAAGCTAGAACATATAGTCCAATGCTTCCATCTGTTTTTTTAACACAACTCAATAAATTGGAATATGCTGGTTTTCAAGAAAAACTAAGAAGGTTTGAGGGATTTTATATTCAAAAAAGATCGTTAAGAGATTATCAAGTAAATTATGGCGCCAATGTTTTTGGTTTTATTACGCAAGTAAATGAAAAAATAATTGAAAAAAAACCATATTATATTGGTGGCGATTTAATTGGTAAACAAGGTGTTGAAGAAAATTATGAAGAGATATTAAGAGGTCAAAAAGGTGTGAAATATCTATTAAAGGATAAATTTAATAGAGAAATAGGTTCTTATAAAGAAGGAAAATTTGATACAATTTCTAAACAAGGTCAAGACTTAACATTAACCATTGATGCCGAATTACAAAAATACGGAGAGGAATTAATGATAAATAAACGTGGCGGAATTGTTGCTATTGAACCAAAAACTGGCGAAATTTTGGCATTAATAACTGCACCATCTTATGATCCAGCAACTTTAGTTGGAAGACAACGTTCTGCAAATTACACAAGATTATACAAAGACTCAATAGCCAAACCACTATATGACAGAGGATTACTTGCGCAATATCCGCCAGGATCACCATTTAAAATACTTACTGGTTTAGTTGCATTACAAGAAGGTGTAATAAATGATAGCACTACTTTTTATTGCAGACGTGGTTTTAGTTATGCAAGAGGTAGATTTATGAAATGTCACTGTAGTGGTGGTGCAGTTCGATTGCATAAAGCAATTTATCAATCTTGTAATAGTTATTTTTCTAATTCTTATATAAAAACTATAAATAAATATAAAGATAAAGGTTATGGTGTTGATGTTTGGGCTAAACATTTAAAAACATTTGGGCTTGGAGATTTTATGGGTTATGACTTACCAACCGGTAGAAAAGGAAGTATTCCTAGCGGAAAAATGTATAATAAATTATATAATAAAGCAGATGATGGATGGAAATGGGATGGAAAAACAATTTTATCAAATGCTATTGGACAAGGTGAAGTATTAATGACACCAATGCAGTTGGCAAATTTTATGGCAACTATTGCAAATCGTGGTTATTATTACACACCTCACATTGTTAAAAAAATTGAAGGTAAATTAATTGATAAACGTTTTACTACCAAACACGTTACTTCAATTGATAGAAAATATTTTGATCCAATTGTAGAAGGCATGAATGCTGTTTATGGTCGTGGCGGAACAGCTGGCGGACTTGGTGTTGCTGGTTTAGAAATTTGTGGTAAAACAGGAACAGCAGAGAATTTTGCAGTTATTAATGGAAAAAGAATTAAGCTTCAAGATCACTCTATTTTTGTTGCTTTTGCACCAAAGGATAATCCAAAAATAGCCATTGCAGTATTTGTAGAAAATGGATATTGGGGTGCACGTTGGGCTGGACCAATTACAACATTGATGATTGAAAAATATCTTAATAAAAAAATTACAAGACTAGACTTTGAGAAAAGAATGTTAAACGGAAGTTTAAAATCTCAATACGATAAATTATTACCAAGAAAACAACAAGATAGTATTTCTAAACATAGAGATAGTTTACTAAATGAGAAAAGGAAAATAGATTCAATTGCAAAGCAAAAAACAATAAAGAAAGAAAGTAGTAAAGAAATTGCAAAAATCAATTAAAATGAAAAATCAAGGTGTTTCACAAAATATTGATTGGATAAGTATTATAATTTATTGTGCTTTAGTTTTCATGGGTTGGCTTAATATTTATTCTTCATCACTATCTACTGTTGGCGAAGACGCTTCAATTTTTGATTTTACTCAAATATATGGTAAACAGTTTTTATTTATTTTATTTACAATTCCATTAATATTTATTGTGCTATTTGTAGAGGCAAAATTTTATGAAAAATATGCCATTATTATATTTGCAGTTTCTATAATTTCTTTAATCGGATTGTTCTTGTTTGGAAAAACAATTGCTGGACAAAGATGTTGGTATGCAATAGGAACTTTTACATTGCAACCATCAGAATTTGCTAAAGCAGCAACAGCATTGGCACTTGCAAAGTACATGAGTGATGTTCAAATAAATTTAAAAGAAGTAAACAGGCAAATACAAGTACTTATCATTGTTTTACTTCCTGTAATGCTAATATTACCTCAGCCAGATCCAGGAAGTGCATTGATTTATAGTGTTTTCTTTATTGTTTTATATAGAGAAGGAATGCCTGGTTGGTATTTACTAACTGGATTTATTGCAATACTATTATTTGTTTTAACATTAGCTACAAACAATCCATTTATTGTTATTGGCATTACTGTCATTGTATTAGCAATTAATTATTTCAGAAGCAGATTGGTCGATAGAAATATTATTGCAAGTGCAATACTTTTAATAATGGTTTCGGGATTTTCATTCTCTGTGAATTACGTATTTAATAATGTATTCAAACAACATCATCGTGATCGTTTCAACATTATTCTAGGTAAGGAAGTTGATATGAAAGGAATTGGATACAACACCGATCAATCTGAAATTGCCATTGGTTCTGGAGGTTGGTTTGGAAAAGGATATCTAGAAGGAACACAAACTAAAGGTGGTTTTGTTCCAGAACAACATACTGATTATATCTTTACAACTGTTGGAGAAGAATGGGGTTTTATGGGTTCGATATTAGTAATTGGATTGTTTTCAATATTAATTTTAAGAATAGTATATCTCGCCGAAAGACAAAAAACAAAGTTTAGTCGAGTTTATGGATATTGTGTTGCAGGAATTTTATTTATACACTTTTTTGTAAACATATCAATGGTTGTTGGAGTGTTTCCTACAATTGGCGTGCCTTTACCTTTCTTTTCTTATGGTGGTTCTGGACTTTGGGGTTTTACAATATTGCTGTTTATTTTCTTAAAAATGGATGCCAATAAAGTAAATGAATGGTAATTTTACTAAAAACTCCAAGATTTATAATCGCTACTTTTTTCTAATTTATTTTCTAAAGCATCATCCAAATTAGGAAAAAAATCAATCCCTGTCATTTTTTCTAGTTCATCTACAGAAATTACAAATTCATATAATGGTTCATCGCTATCTTGGTGAGGTACTAAAAAAGCTATCATTTTATATTCTTCTCTCGAAGTATCTAAAAGAACTTTGTAAAAAGAATTTGGAACAGCAACGTCTTCATCTCCAATTGTTTTCATATTATTAGTAAAAACTCCTCCAGTAACTATATAAATACCATCATATTTTGATGCCCAATATCTAACTTTTTGTTCTAATCTATTCCAAACACCTTCATTAAAATCATGCTTTTGTGGTGAAATATTAGAAGTGTAAAATGTTTCTTCAAATGCTTTTTTAGAAAATTTTCTATCTCCAGCAGGACAAAGATGACCTTTATCATATCCAGATCGTTTATAATTTCTCCAATCTGCCGATCCTGATTTTACTTTATTATCTTCAATAAAAAAAGGTCTTTCAAAATTATTATTATTGAAATTTAATTCGCTTTTCTTTAATTCATATGCAACCCATTCTGCTTGTTCATATTTATCAATATAAGATAAAGTGTAATTATCATGAATTACAACTTCATTATTAGTTGATGAAGGTAAAAAATCAAAATCTTTATTATTTTTTTGAACTCCAATTGTTTCTGTTGAATCAATTTTGGAGTCAATACTAATATCTTCATATCGTTTACACGAATAAAATAATGTAGTAGTTATTAGACAAAATATTGTTTTATTTCTTAAATAATAATTCATAAGTTTATACTTTATTAGCATACCAGCTTTATAGGAATAGTTTTTGTAATGCAGTAAAGATATAAATTGAAATTAATAAACCTAAAATTAGAACAAAATGAAAATTAAATTATTACTAACCGTTATTTTTCTTGTAAGTTTTCAAAACTTTTTTGCGCAAGAAACACCAATTCAAGAAGTTGATACTGTAAAACAAAAAGCTATGATTGTTGAAAAACAAAGAGCTGAAGAAAAAGAAATGCTTGAGCAAAAACTTAAAGAAGAAAAAAGATCTTTAAAACAACAAGAAAAAGCTGAAGAGAAAGTAGAAAATGCAGAAAAAAAAGCTGAACAAGCTGAGAAAGATGCTAAAAGAGCCGAGAAAAAAGCTGACAAAGCACTTGACAAAATCGAAAAAGAACAAAAAAAATTAGAATCTGCCGAAAAATCTTTATCAAAAGCTGAAAGTAAATTAGATAAAGCACGAAAAGATTTGACTAAGATGCAAACTAAATTTGCAAAAAATAAATCTAAAGGAAAACTTTCGCCAGTTGAAATTGAAAAAGAAAATGTAAATATCACAAAACAACAATTAAAAATAAAAAAGATTGAAGAAGATATTGAAAAAGCACAAAAAAAATTAAGAAAACTTAGATAATACAAATCCGCTGAAAAGCGGATTTTTTTTGTAGTCACAATTAGAAAGAAAAAAAACTTTATTATTGAATTGATATTGAATTATTTCATAAATTTGATAAACTTCTAATTACTAATTAATTATGACTAAAAAAACCAGCTATCTTCTTGGTATTTTACTAACAATTGTTTTTGGTACTTTTTTGTATCAAAAATATTGTTGTAATTGCTGTAAAGAAGAAACTTTTAAAACTGCAAAAGATTCTGTTTATGTAGGATCAGAAACTGATATTTCATTAAACAAATTTAAATTAAATGGTGAAGGATTTGATTATCAAACCAATGATAATTTTAATTTCCTTAAAGACAATTTCAAAACTGTTATACCTGTTAGTGATTCTATAAATATAGGAATCGACAACTTAAAAGCATTTTTTGACAAAAATCCTAATCTAAAATTGATGGTTACTGGATATGCAACATCCGACGAAAAAAACACATCTGCTTATCCAAATTTAGGATTTGCTAGAGCAAATGACGTTAAGAATTATTTCGTTTCTAAAGGATTTTCTGCTTCAAAATTTGACACTACTGGAGAAATTCGCGATGCTTGGAAAATGAGTTCCGATACACTTCTTGGTCCAGTTGATTATAAACTTTTTGCAGTTGAAGCAACATCAGAAAAAACAGATTGGAACGCAATGAAAACTAAAATTAATGCAAATCCTTTAATTTTATATTTCAACACTGGTCAGGCAGACATTAATTTAACCGAAGAAGAAAGACAAAAAGTAGCCGATTTAGTAAATTATCTTGATAATGTTTCTGGAGCAAAACTAGATGCTGTTGGTCACACTGACAATGTTGGTGATAGAACCATTAACACAAGACTTGGACTTGAAAGAGCCAATTTTGCAAAAGATTATTTGGTTAAAAATGGTGTTGGAAATGACAAAATTGAAACCTCATCTAAAGGTCCAGACGAACCACTTGCAGACAATAATACTGCAGATGGAAAAGCAAAAAACAGACGAACAGTTGTTACAATTAAATAATTTAAAAAAATAATATTATGAGTTTATGTACTTTAATTCCTGCTTTGGTAGGTTTAATTTCTGGAATTTTAGGTTATCTTTTAGGCAAAATGGGGTCTAAAGGTGGCGATAATAGAGGTTCTATTTCTCTTCAATCAGATTTAGATGCGTGTAGAGACAATTCTAAAAGTCTTTCTGCTAGAATAGCTTCTTTAGAAAATGATTTAGTTACTTCTAAATCGGCAAGTAGCTCAACTTCACAAGGATTTACTTCTAGTGCTGGTGAAACTTATTCATATAATGCAGCTGCGTCACTTGCTGTTTTAGGAAAAAAATGGAAACAAGACGACTTAAAAATTGTTGAAGGAATTGGACCTAAAATTGAAGGATTATATCACAATGCTGGTATAAAAACATGGAAATCATTATCTGAAACTTCAGTAGAAAAATCGCAATCTATACTTGATTCTGCTGGCGAAAGATATGCAGTACACAATCCTGCAACTTGGGCAAAACAAGCACAATTGGCTTATCAAGGTAAATGGCAAGAATTAAAAGATTGGCAAGATTCTCTTGATGGCGGAAAACAAAAAACTTAATAACATGTAATTAAAAATGGCTGACAAAAAATTTGTCAGCCATTTTTTTATACATTTAATAATCCCTTAAGACTTTATTAATTTTTCTTTTTTAATCTTATTAGACAATTCTTTCTTTGGATAAGAATTTGTTTGTAAATCACTCAAAATGTGCAGAGCTTCTTCAACATAAACATCATTTGACAAGCTTTCAAACCAACTTTGTCTTTTATCTTTTAGTGTTTCGTCTTTTTTCATCAATTCTAATTCATATGGTAATGAACTAAAAGGAAGATGATTATTATAATCTGCAATTGATTTAAACTTTTTATTAGTTTCTTCAAGTTTCTTTTGTTCACTTTTAAACTTATCTATTTGCAAACTATAAACATTTACTTTATTTCTTTCATCAAGCCATTTAGCATTTTCATCTACTAATTGCATTTGAGGATTGTTTAACATTCTCATTTTACTATTAACAATTGCATTGTCAAAATTGCTTTGCTTGTTCCAGACGTTATATTGTGCAGCATCAATTTTATCCCAAGCCATTGCATTATCAACATCTCTTTCGCCCATTTTTAAATAAGCATATCTGTCTGGCATTACAATATCACTACTAACTCCTTCTAGTTGAGTTGAGCCACCATTGATTCTATAAAATTTTTGAATCGTAGTTTTTAAGGCACCCAAATTACCCACATTGCTTCCTCTAACGAATTGATTTAAATCAATTACATTTTGAACAGTACCTTTGCCATAGCTTTGTTTACTACCAATAATAACAGCTCTTTTATAATCTTGCATTGCGGCAGCAAGAATTTCTGATGCAGATGCAGAGAAACTATTTTGCATTATTACTAATGGTCCATCCCATTGTATTTTTGGATCTTTGTCAGGCAAAACTTCTATTGCTCCAGAAGCAGATTTTACTTGAACTATTGGACCTTGTTCTATAAACAATCCTGCAATATCAACTACAGTTCTTAATGAACCACCACCGTTATCACGAACATCCATAATAATTCCTTTAACACCGGCAGCTTTTAATCTTTCTATTTCAATTGCTACATCTTTTCCTGCATCACGACTGTTTTTATCTTCAAAATCTATATAGAATTTTGGCAAATTAATAATTCCATATTTAGTACCATCTTTTTCAATAATACTTGATTTAGCATAGGTTTCTTCAATTTCAACCTCATCTCTTATTATAGAAATAATTTTTATTGAACCATCGGTTTTTTTAACTGTAAGACGAACTTCAGTTCCTTTTGGTCCTTTTATTTTTTTAACAACATCATCAAGTCGCATTCCAACAACTTCAATAGGTTCTTTATCGGCTTGAGCTACTTTTAAAATAATATCGCCTGCTTCAAGCTCTTTTCCTCTCCAAGCTGGACCACCAGAAATTAATTCTGTAATTTCTGTAAAATCATTTTTCTTTTGTAACCTTGCTCCTATTCCTTCTAGTTTTCCGCTCATACTTACATCAAAACGTTCTTTTTCGTCAGGTGCTAAATAGGAAGTATGAGGATCAAATCTTGTTGCAATGGCGTTTATGAATACTGAAAACCAATCTTCTCTATCTAAATCTTTAATAACATTATAATAATCATTTAAAGATTTTAAAGTGCTTTCACGGCTCTCTTTTTCAATATCATCAGTAGATTTTGGAGCATCATTATCAACTTTACTATTATTTTCTATAAACTTTTTTTCTAATTCTGGCGTAAGTTTAGCACCCATTTTAGTTTTATAAGTTGCAAGTTTTTGCTGCGGAGTTTTATTTTTATTTGCAATTTTATCTTCCTCCAATTTTTGTTTATCAACATAAGTTGACAAGGTCGATAGCTTAATTTGCTTTCTCCATTTTTCTTTCAATGCTGTGACATCATTGGAATATGGTATTTTTTCATAATCGGTATTGAAAGTTTCGTCTAATGTATAATCTATAGGTTTATCAAGAATATCTTTGTAATAAGATTTACTTTCCTCCATACGTTGAACCAATCTAGAATAAGTTAAATCAAAAAAAGTTAAATCTTTATTTAAAATTTGATCATCAATTTTTAATTCAAATTTCGAAAATTCTTCAATATCCGATTGCAAAAAGAAACGTTTAGACGGATCAAGAGCATCTATATAGTCTTTATAAATTCCTTTAGACAGTTTATCATCAAATGCTGCTGGACTGTAATGCCCTTTTTCTAGTACATATGCCAAAAGTTCAAGCAATAACTTATCTTTTTCGGGATCACCTTTTATAGTTTTAGGAATAAAACTAAACAGCCCAATTGATAGGGCTACAATAACCAACAATACTTTATAATTCCTTTTCATAAATTGAATAATTGCATTCATTAAATTTTTCAACTAAATTACATAAAAAATTATGCCACATTATGCTTATCTCGCATAATATTTTGTTAAAACAACTTTCTTGGCTTCAAAGTTATAAAATTAATAAGGTAATAAGTGTTTAATTGTTACTTTTACTATAAAAAAAACTCTGCCAAAGTTTTAAACTTTGGCAGAGTTTACTGTATCAAAAATAATTAATAAATATTACTCCTTTACAATTTTCTCTACAAAAACAACATTATCCTCACCATAAAACTTAACTACATAAACGCCACTAGACAAACTACTAACATCTACAATTTCATTAAAAGCTTGCTCATATACTTTGGCACCCAATAAATTATAAATTATTATTTTTTGTAATGGTGTGGTTGTGGTTATGTTTAATGTGTTTTTTGTTGGGTTTGGGTAGATTGTGATTTTATTGGTGTTGAATTGATTGTTAGAGAGTTGCAAACATTCAATTTGAGTAGGGATTTGTAAACTTACATTATCATTAGTGCCTAGTTGTCCACAATTATTGTAACCCCAAACAAATAAAGAATTATCATTTTTAATACCCATACTACTTGCCCCACCAGCATTAATTTTAGCCCAGTCATTCGCTGTTCCAATTTGTATAGGTAATAATCTATTAGTAATCGTTCCATCTCCAAGTCTATAACCATTATTATAACCCCAAGCCCAAAGTGTATTGTTGACTTTCAGAGCAAGACAATGTTGATTACTTGAGATAATTTTATACCAATTATTTTCAACACCAACTTGTGTTGGAACATTTATGTTTATAAGATTATTTTGTCCCAATTGACCAGAATCATTTTTACCCCATGACCAAAGTGTACCATCATTTTTTATTGACATAGAAAAATTCCCTCCTGCAGAGATCTCAACCCAATTGTTGTCTGAACCAACTTGAGTTGGAACAATAATATTAACATTTGAGCCGTTACCTAATGCTCCATAATAATTATAACCCCAACTCCATAATGTCCCATCTGATTTTAGCGCTAGTGCATGATTTGTACCCACGGTAATTTTACTCCAATTTGAACTTAAACTAACTTGAATTGGAGTTGTTCTGTTTGTAGTTGTTCCATCTCCTAATTGTCCAGAGCCATTTGCACCCCAAGCCCAGAGTGTACCATTTTGTTTTATTGCAAAAGTTGAACCAGCAAATGACTTTATTGTTGACCAGTTATTCTCAGTCCCAATTTGAGTTGGTGTATTTATAGTAGTAGCTGAACTACTAATTCCTAAAGCGCCATTTTGATTATTACCCCAAGCCCACAAAGTTCCATTTGATTTTTTGGCAAAGGAACGTTTACTACCTGTTGTAACGTCTTCCCAAATTGTCTCAGTACCTATCTGAAACTGTCCTATACAATTAGCTCCTACAAGGTTACATTGGAAATCTCCAACCTGACCACTGTCATTAAAACCCCAAGCCCATAATGTTCCATCATTTTTTACAGCATTACAATGCCAACTCTCATTAACTGAAATTTTGCTCCAACATTGATTGTTTGAAATTTGATTATACGTTAAATTAGAATTAGCAGAATCATTTTCTTTATTAAATAAAATTACAAATCTATCATTAGTTATATTAGAGTCAAGTTTAAAAGTATATGGAGACTTGCTTAAATCATAAATTACGTTTAATAATTTGTCTTCTAAATAAATATTTTCTTGAGCTAGTTTTCCTGAACTTTTATTTATTTCAATTTTAAATTCTTGGTTTTCAAACTCAACTGTTTTCAATTTTAATGGAATTTTTTTATTGCTATTAAATTTGCTTTGTACATCAATAATTAAATCATAATTAGTAGTATTTGTATAAATATTTAATTTACTATCAAACATTTTTTTTACATCTTCTTTAGAATTAAACCCATCAGAACCCTTATCTAAAAATGCAATTCCAACTTGTGATTTTAAATTATTATTATAAAAATCAATCCATAATTTATCCTGATTTTCCGAAATTGAATTCCTTGCAAAAGTATTGTTGACAACCTTACTTCGAATACTATTATTAAAAACAAGACTTGAATTATAATCATAATCTGGTGTGTGAGTTACCGTTTGAACAAAAAATGATTGGCATGAAGCAAGCACACCATTATCACTTATACCATTGAAATCGTTATCATTAAATGCAGAGTTACTAGAAGAACTTGGAATTACAATCATTGTAGGATTATAAATTAAATAACTATCTTCAGTATAATTAAGACCGTATGGTCCAGAAGAAGGGTTGTTTGGCGTATCGTCAACTTTTCTTCCCCAAACATAAGCCACAGGATCAATTAACCCAGCGTTAACCTCGAATAATCTGTCTAAATCTATGGCACTTGGGTATGGGTTGCCTATTAAATTGGCAAAACCGTTGCTTGGCTCGTTGTGGTAAACTGGTACGGTTACTATGCCGTTATTGGGTTTGCCTCTAAAGTTTATGGTATAATTACAACCTGCTCCACTACAACCGCTTGGTGGCCAAGTAGCATAACCTATTCCTGGAATTAATTGTTGTG
>NZ_JAYVFH010000160.1:0-4360 GCF_043773265.1 Flavobacterium sp.
GAGGTCATTGCCTCTGCGGTTATCGAGAACCTTACTCCATCCTTTTGTTCTTTCTGATTTATAATATAAATTTATATAATGTAAACTTAAGGCGGTTTCTTGTCTTTTGGTTTCAGATGTATTTTATGTGATTTATAATTTTCAAATGCAAATTATGGTTTTAAATATATTACACTTTATTGCTCAAATTTTGTCTTACTTTTTTATTGTTAAATACATTCTTTTAAGAGAAAATGTAAAAAAAATGATACATGAAAAATAATTTAATTTTAGTTGAAGAAAACAAAACGCAAATCATCAAAGTTTTGACATTTTTTTTCTTTTTTATTGCATTTGTTGAAGTATTTTCTGAATTTAAAGAAAATGTTTTACTTCAAACTATTACAAAACCATTATTGCTTCCTTTATTGTTCTTTATTTATATTTTTGAAGCAAGAAGAACATCTTTTTTATATATTATTGCATTGTTCTTAAACTGGTTAGCTAATATTTTTTTTATTTCCAAAAATATAGATTTCATTTTAATTGCTTCATTTTTGTTTTTATTAAGTAGAGTTTTAATAATTATAAAAACTTGTAGAGATGTAAAATTAACTAGTTGCTTTCCTGTAATAATTGCCTCAATACCGTTTATGTTCTTTTTTTTATATTTAATTTATTTAATTTTTAACAACACAACTACAATTACATTTCTAATATTAATTTTTCAAAGTTTATTAATGACAATTTTGGGCGGATATGCACTAGGAAATTATGTTATGAAAAATAATTATTCTAGTAAAATGTTAATGTTGAGTTCTATTTGTTTTGGAATAAATTTATTTGTCTTGGGAGTTAAATTTTATTATTTAGATTTAACTTTCTTAAAACCAATTTCAATGGTGTTTTTTATTGGAGGTCATTTAGCTTTTTTAAAATTTGTTTTATTGTCTGAAAACGAACAAACTCATAAAGATTCATTTATCTTGTAATTTTATTAATTTGTAGTTATTATTTTATAAATTTACATAATGAATTCTATTCGTAAAAGTAAATTAATCAAACTTGTAACTTTTTTTTATTTTATAAATGCTTTAATTGAGGTTATTGCTGAAGTATATTCTAATAATTCAATAATTTACATTACAAAACCCTTAATACCATTGTTGCTTATGGTTTTGTATTTTTATACCACTAAAAAAAACTACACTTTATTTTATGTTTTATTATTTTTTTCCTTAGTTACCAATTTACTTTTTATTTCAGATTCTCAAGAATCGTTATTTTATGGAATAATAAGTTATACAATTCATAGAGTTTTTTTATTAATTCTAATTTTCAAATTAGTAAAGATTAAAGATTACATACCTTTATTTTTAGCTGCATTGCCTTTAGGATTTATATTTTTCTATTTATTTATAACTATAGAAGTTCCTGATAATTCTTATTATTTAATTTTTTTCAACAATTTGTTTGCAGTTCTTGTAGGAGGAATTGCAATTTCTAGTTATGTTATGAAAGACAATAAAAGAAATTCTATACTATTAATAAGTGTTTTATTGTTTCTTGGATTACAATTAGTTGTATATGTAGAAAAATATTATTTACCTCAAGCACACTCAACCTTGCTTAGACCATTGGCAATGAGCTTGAATTTTTTAGCATTTTATGCCTTTTATAAATTTGTAATTGCTTCAGAAAAAGTTAAACAATTATAGATTTTCCATTAGAAATAATTTGTTTATCATTAGTAAGATAAAAATCTATTCTTCCTAAATTTATTCCATAACATCCAACTTGATTGATAAGAACTTCTTTTCCTACAAGATTTTTTTCTATAACAGGTTTTTCAAGAAAAGTATGAGTGTGACCTCCAATAATTAAGTCAATATCTTTTGTTTTATTAGCTAAGACAATATCACAAACTTTATTAGGTTCGTCTTTATACTTAAATCCCAAATGCGATAAACAAATTATCAAATCGCAATTCAATTCTTTTTTTAATATTCTTGTTATATCTGTAGCAACTTCTATAGGGTTGTTATAAACAGTTTCTTTAGAATTTTTTTTGTCAACCAATCCATCAAGTTCAACTCCTAATCCAAAAATTCCAATCTTAATTCCATCAATAGTTTTTGTCAAATATGGTTTTATATGACCATCAAGTATAGTGTTTTTAAAATCGTAATTTGCAGAAACAAAATTGAATTTAGCATTTGGCATTTGCGCCATTAAGCCATCAATTCCATTATCAAAATCATGATTTCCAATGGTTGCAAAATCATATTTCATCATGCTCATCAATTTAAATTCTAATTCTCCACCATAATAATTAAAATAAGGTGTTCCTTGAAAAATATCTCCAGCATCTACCAACAAAACATTTTGGTTTTCTTTTCGGATAGTTTCTATTAATGCTGCACGACGAGCAACGCCACCCATATTTGGATTTTTTGGATGATCTGCAGGAAACGGATCAATATAACTATGAACATCATTGGTGTGAAGAATAGTAATGTGTTTTAAATTTGAACTACTAAAACTGCTCATGGATAAACCAGTTAAACTCAATAAAGTTGAACTAGCAGCGGTGTTTTTTATAAATTCTCTTCTTTTCATAGGTCATTGCGAGTTTGCAAAGCAATCTCATATTTTAATTTACTCTTTACTAATTCTCACATTATTATTAATTTTTAAAGTATCAACATCTTTAAAATAATCAATAATTATAGTTCTAAGTTTATAATCTAAATCTGTTCTTTGAATTCCTTTTTTAAAAAACACCATATTATCACCACCATTTGCAAGATAATCATTGGTTACTACATAATAAATTTTAGTGTTTTCTATTTGTTTTCCTTGTATTGTAATGTTTTTGGCTGTATTTTCTTTTGTAATTGTAAATGTTAAACCCGATAATGGATGTGGTTTTTTTTCAGAAATTATATAATTAATCAATTCTAAAATTTGTTCTCCTTTTAAAGCTATCACAGTCGCACTATTTTCAAAAGGCATAACTTCATAAGCATTTCTTGCTGTTACAGATCCTTTTGGAATAATTGTTCTAATACCACCATGATTTAGTAAACATATATCTATAGCTTTTTTTTCTCGAGATTCAAAAATTGGGTTACTCTTTTCTAAAGTAATATCGGCAAGAAAACTACCAATATTGGTTTGCCATTCACCTTTAGATTTATCAAGCGTTTCTGGCGAATATGCTAAAATTGTGCTTAAATCTTTATCAATATGTTCTCTATATGGTTTTATATAATTCTCAATTTCAGTTGATTCTGATTGAGAGTTTGAAATTCCAATTTTTTTTCCTTCAATTTTAGAAACATTATATTTTTGTTGTCCACAAGAAACAACTATAAAAAATGTTAATAATAAAACAAAATGCTTTAATACAACGTTATAGTTTTTTAGATTTACCATCTGATATGCAACTAGAATTAATTAAATTTGTAACTTAGTAAAAGTACTATGTTTTTAAATAAAATAAAGGATTTTTGGACAAAAAAAATTGTTAAGAAACGATTGTCTAATGTAAAACATTTAACTTCAAATAATTCTATAAAAAAAATTGGAATAATTATAGATGAAAGTTATTTCAATAATATAGAAGCATTGATTAATGAATTAATAAATAATAAAATTCAAGCTCAAGATATACAGTTACTAGCTTTTAGAGAAAAAATAAAAAAAAGCGAATCATTTGATTATTCTGTTTTTAGTTATAAAGATTTAAGTTGGATTGCAACTTTTAATAAACCTGAAGTTAATGTTTTTATAAATCAAAATTTTGATTTACTTATTAGTTATTATGATTTAGAAAAAGCACCTTTGCTGTTGGTAACAAGTTTATCAAAAGCAAGATTTAAAGTTGGTTTTTCAAACATAGATAAACGATTAAATCAATTTATGATTGATACCAATGCCGAAAATTATATTATTTTTATCGAAGAATTATTTAAATATTTAAAAATACTAAACAAACTATAAACATGCAATCATTAATTGGAACCGGAGTTGCATTAGTAACACCATTCAAAAAAGATTTTTCTGTAGATGTTGATGCACTTCGAAAAATTGTAAATTTTCAAATAGATAACGGTATTGATTACCTTGTTATTCTAGGCACAACTGGAGAACCAGCAACTTTATCTTATGACGAAAAAGAATTGGTTATTAAAACAATTGTTGCTGCTAACAATAAAAGATTACCATTGGTTTTAGGCGTTGGTAGTTTCAATACTGCTGAACTTGTTAAAGAACTCTCAACTAGAGATTTCTCTGATTTTGATGCGATTTTATCAGTTTCACCATATTACACCAAGCCAACACAAGAAGGAATTTATCAACATTTTAAGAAAATAGC
>NZ_JAYVFH010000161.1:0-8397 GCF_043773265.1 Flavobacterium sp.
ATACTTTTACTCAATTTAATATTCCAGCAGGTTATGATTCGGCAACATTTACTAGCGTTTCTGATAATGGAATTGCAGTTGGATATTGTCAAAAATTTGGTTTTGTCATTGATCGTGAAGCAATAATATATCATCCATCAATAGGAAATCAACCAGTTTTTTTAAGACAAATTTTGGCTTCATTTGGAATTACTGCTTATTCAACATTAGATGGAAAATTAGGAACTGCAATTGCAATTTCACCAAACGGAAATTTTATTTCTGGCTGGGAAAATGATTTCTTTTTCTTTGCACATGGTTGGCTAGTAAATTTAGATAATTTATTGTTTACAACTTGCTTCATTCAATGTCCAGAAAATATTACAACTACAAGTTTAACTGGTCCAAAGGTTGTAAATTATCCTGCTCCAACAATAACATGCTCAACTCATCCAAATGCAACATTAGTTCTGGTTGCAGGTTTGGCTTCTGGCTCGGCTTTTCCAATTGGAACAACTATTGTAACTCACAATTTAGTAGAAACCAATGGAGATATAGTTGCAAGTTGTAGCTTTAATGTAATTGTAAATGATACTTATTGCCCACCAATAGATGTTTTTTTTATTGAGCCAATTACTTTAGTAAATATTAACAATATTAATAATGCATCTGATGTAAATTCGACTTTAGATTATGAAGATTTTACTAATCTAACGCTAATTTTAAATCAAGGCGAAACTGTAAATACTATTTTTAAAGGAACAACTGGTGGTGATTATACTGATTATTTTACTGCATTTATTGATTGGAATTTAGATGGAGAATTTGACAATATTAATGAACGTTATGAATTGGGAAGTATTACCAATTCTACAGGAACAGATTCAATTCAAACCAATGCAAGTTTTAATGTTCCTGTTGCTGCACCACTTGGAGACACAACAATTAGAATAGTAAAAACTTATGATGTGTATGCATTTACTAGTTGCGAACCTGGATCTGGTTTTGGGCAAGTAGAAGATTATAAAGTAACTGTTGTAAGTCTAGCCACTAATGAGTTTAATAAAAATAATTTTAAATTTTATCCAAATCCTGTAAATGATGTGTTTACTATTTCTAATGATTTAGCAATCACAAATGTTTCAATCTATACTCTTATTGGTCAAGAAATTAAAAATCTAAACCTAAACGCTACAAGCGCACAAATTGATATTTCAAATTTTCCAACAGGAACTTATATTGTAAAGGCAACCAGTGAAAATTCTATTTATAACTTTAAACTTATTAAAAATTAAATTTAAATTATTTTGAAAAACATAAAGCTGTAATTTGATATTGCAGCTTTTTTTAATTAAAAATCTTAACCAACATTTCTTTCAATAAATCATGATTTGGCAATGAATTTGCGCCAACTCCTTTGCTTTTTACATCAATATCTCGTAAAGTATTTATTATAGAACTTACTTTTTTCATTGGATAATTTTTTAAAGCTACATCATAATCCTTTAAAAAAAAAGGGCTAACACCAAGAATTGGAGCAACAGTTTTAGGATTTTTATCCTTTAATCCATGATATTTTAATAGTTTAATAAAAAAACTAAACACCAAGCTTGTTGTAACAACCATTGGATTATCTTTTGGGTTATCTGCAAAATATTGAACAATTTGATAAGCTTTTAATTGATTTCGTGAGCCCAAAGCATTTTGTAACTCAAAGACATTAAAATCTTTACTAAAACCAATATTTACTTCAATATCTTTTGCATTAATCAAATGTCCTTTTGGCAAAATTATTTGAAGTTTTTCTAGTTCATTATTTATTTTACTTAAATCGTTTCCAAGAAATTCTACAAGCATAGCATTTGCCTTTGCTTCAATTGTATAACCTTTTCCTTGTAAAACTCTTGTAATCCATTGTCCTACTTGGTTTTCATATAACTTTTTACTTTCAAAAACTATTCCGTTTTTAGATAAAAGTTTAATTGCTTTTTTTCTTTTATCAAGTGTTTTGTATTTATAACAAAAAACTAAAACAGTTGATGGCATTGGGTTTTCGGCGTATTTTTCAATACTTTCAATAGTTTTAGACAAGTCTTGTGCTTCTTTTACAATTACAACTTGTCGTTCTGACATCATTGGATATCGTTTTGCAGTTCCAACAATATCATCAATTGTAACATCACGACCGTATAAAACAGTTTGATTGAAACCTTTTTCTTCTTCCGAAAGGATATTATTTTCAATATATTCAGATAATTTATCTATATAATAAGGTTCTTCGCCCATAAAAAAATAAATAGGTTTAATGTTTCCTGATTTTATATCGTTGATGATTTTTACTACTTCGTCCATTTATGCTGAATTTATTTCAGTATCTATTTTTTTTTATCTATTATCTAAAAGTCTTACTTTTGCAATATGCAAAAGTTGAATTTTCCAACATATTCGTTTCGGTTCAAAAATAGTGAAAATAAAGTTGCTATTTTTGATGAAATCAGGAAAAAATTTATAATTCTCACTCCAGAAGAATGGGTTCGTCAACATATAATTCAGTTTTTGACACAAGAAAAAAATTATCCAAAATCATATATTAATGTCGAAAAATTAATTAAAATCAATGATTTAAATAAACGTTACGATATAATTGTATATCAGCCAAATGGAGAAATATTTTTATTAATAGAATGCAAAGCTCCAGAAGTTAAAATAACTCAAGAAACCTTCAATCAAATAGCACGTTACAACTTAACTTTAAAAGCTAAATACTTAATGGTTTCCAACGGACTAAATCATTACTTTTGTCAAATGGATTTTGAAAATGAAAAATATAATTTCTTAACAGAACTTCCAGAATTTGAAACCACAAACTATAAATTATAAACAATAAACTTGAAAATAGCAGTTGTAATATTAAACTGGAATGGAGCAAAATTGTTGGAGCAATTCTTGCCTTCAATCATTGCATACTCTAAAGAAGCAACTATTTATGTTGCAGATAATGCTTCAACTGATTATTCAATTGAAATTATTAAAAAGCAATTTCCAACAATTAAAATAATTGAGAATGATGGTAACTATGGGTTTGCTAAAGGTTACAATGTTGCATTACAAAATGTTGAAGAAGATTATTATGCTTTAGTAAATTCAGATATTGAAGTTACCCAAAATTGGCTTACTCCTATTCTATCCATTTTTGATAATGAACCAGAAATTGCTATAATTCAACCCAAAATTTTAGATTTTAAAAATAAAGAGTTTTTTGAATATGCTGGTGCAGCTGGCGGATTTATTGATAAATATGGTTATCCTTTTTGTAGAGGACGAATTTTTGATACTATTGAAAAAGATACCAACCAATATAATGATGAAAAAGAAATTTTTTGGGCAAGTGGCGCTTGTTTCTTTATTAGAAAAGAAGTTTTTAGAGACTTAAATGGTTTTGACGATGATTTTTTTGCCCATCAAGAAGAAATCGATTTGTGTTGGCGTGCTTTTAATTTAGGTTTTAAAGCCAAATACACATCCAAATCTGTTGTTTATCATGTTGGAGGAGCAACTTTAAATGAAGGAAATCCTAAAAAAACTTATTTAAATTTTAGAAATTCATTATTGATGTTAACCAAGAATCTTCCAAAAAATAAATTAATTTCTGTGTTATTTATCAGACTGATTTTAGATGCAGTTGCAGGATTTCAATTTATTTTTAAAGGAAAATTCAAACATTTTTTTGCTATTTTAAAAGCACATTATTCTTTTTATGGTTTGATTTCTAAAACATTAAAGAAAAGAAGTAACTTTCAAAAAGAAAATTACTTTTATAAAAAAAGTATTGTTTACACTTATTTTGTTAAAAAAGGCAAGATATTTGAGTAAAAGTTAACAATACTTTATATAAAATAACATAATAAGCAATCAATAAATTGTAATTTTGTAAAAATAAAAACCAAATAGATATGAGAAAAGTAATTTTTATGATTTCTTTAGTTGCATTAACGCTAACATCATGTGGAACTAAAAAGAAAATCGCAGCGTTAGAAGCACAAAATAAAGACTGTCAAGATTTGTTAAATTCAACAACTGTAAAACTGAATTTATGTTTAACCGAAAAAGAAGCATTAAATCAACAAAATGAGTATTTAAAAAAGAACAATTCTGATTTAATAAGCGCTTCTAAAGACATGACTGTATTATCTACAAAAGGTGCTCAAAATATTGAAAAAGCATTAGAAACAATAAAAGAAAAAGATTTAAAAATTTCTAGAATGCAAGATGCTTTAACCAAAAAAGACAGTGTTACTTTGGCTTTGGTTACAAGTTTAAAAAGCTCGGTTGGAATTTCTGATCCAGATATTGAAGTAAATGTTGAAAAAGGAGTTGTATTTATATCCATTTCAGATAAATTGCTTTTTAAAAGCGGAAGCTATGTTGTGAGTGACAGAGCAAAAGAAGTTTTAGGAAAAGTTGCTAAAGTTATCAATGACAAACCAACATTTGAGTGCATGGTTGAAGGTCATACAGACAATGTTCCTTTTACAGGAAATGCAGTATTGCTAGACAATTGGGATTTAAGTGTAAAACGTTCTACAGCAATTGTTAGAGTTTTAACCAAAGACTTAAAAGTTAATCCAAAACAATTAATTTCAGCTGGTCGTGGCGAATACATTCCATTAGTAGATAATAATTCGGCAGAAAACAGAGCAACTAACAGAAGAACTAGAATTGTTATTTTACCAAAAATAGACGAGTTTTATGAAATGATTGAAAAAGAAATGAAGAAACAATAGATATTTAGGTACGAGGTTGGAAGTACGAAACTTAAATAAATATCTTAAACGTCTTGAGAAATTGAGGCGTTTATTTTTTTACAATATATCCAAACTTCCTTTTCCTTCTCTAATAACTACAGGTTCAAAACCAGATAAATCAATAATTGTTGACGCTAGATTATCGCCATAACCACCATCGATTACAACATCTACAAGGTTTTGCCATTTTTCAAATATCAATTCAGGATCGGTAGAATATTCTAAAACTTCATCATCATCGTGAATAGATGTTGAGACAATTGGATTACCAAGTTTTCTAACAATTTCTAATGCAATTTCGTTTGCAGGAACACGAATTCCGACTGTGGTTTTCTTTTTAAATTCTTTGGGAAGATTATTATTTCCTGGTAAAATAAAAGTATATGCTCCAGGCAAAGCTCGTTTTAATAATTTGAATGTAGCTGTATCAATTTGTTTTACATAATCTGAAATATTACTTAAATCACTACAAACAAAGGAAAAATTGGCTTTATCTAGTTTAATTCCTTTAATTTTTGCAATTCTTTCTAATGCTTTTGTGTTGGTAATATCGCAACCTAAACCATAAACGGTATCTGTTGGATAAATAATTAATCCACCATTACGCAAAACATCAACTACTTTTTTTATAGCAGCTTCGTTGGGTTTGTCCTCGTATATTTTTATGAATTGTGCCATTGTTTTTTTGTTTAAAGTTATTTTTGTTTAAAGTTTCAACTTAAAAAACTTGAAACCTTAAACTTGAAACCTTCTTATCCAATTACATCTAACTTTGCAAATCGCAATAATAATTTTTTAATTCCGCCAACTTCAAATCGTATTTCGGCTTTTTTATCGGCGCCAATTCCTTCAAGATTTATTATTTCACCTTTTCCAAACCGTTCGTGAATTACAATATTACCATTTGTAAGTTTAGTATCAAATAAATTATTTGCACTTGGAGCATTTCCAACTGGTTTTAATTTTCTAATATTTATAGAAGAAACTGGTTCATCCGAATATGCTTTAGGTGGATTTCCTGCAATTGGCTTGGCTAATCTTAATTTAGATTTGTCAATATCACCAAAAATATCCATATCCATCATTGGTTTATATCGATATCCACCATTGTCTATTGGATTAATATATTCGATATATTCTTCTTTTATTTCCTCTATAAATCTTGATGGTTCGCTATCTGTAAGTTTTCCCCAACGGTATCGCGATTGTGCATAAGTTAAATATGCTTGATTTTCGGCTCGAGTTAGCGCAACATAAAACAGTCTTCGCTCTTCTTCGAGTTCGCTTCTAGTATTTAAACTCATTGCACTTGGAAACAAGTCTTCTTCTAGTCCAACTACAAAAACATAAGGAAACTCTAAACCTTTTGCCAAGTGAATTGTCATTAATGCAACTCTATCTTCGTCGCCTGTATCTTTATCTAAATCTGTTGCTAGTGCTACATCTTCCATAAATTCTGATAAAGCACCACGAGCACCATCAATTTCTTTTTGACCTTCGATGAAATCTTTAATTCCACCCATTAAAACTTCAATGTTTTCTATACGAGCAATTCCTTCTGGAGTACCATCTTTTTTTAATTCTTGAACCAAACCAGTTTTTTTGGCTACATGATCTGTCAAATAAAAAGCATCTTGGTTTTGATTAATTATTTGAAAACTTTTAATCATGGTTACAAAATCTTGCAACTTGGTTTTGGTTCCAGCATTTAATTTTAAATCAATTTTGTCAATATGTTCCATTACTTCAAATATGGAACGTTTGTAATGGTTGGCAGCTACAGTTAGCTTTTCGATAGTTGTGTCACCAATTCCACGTGCGGGATAATTTATTACACGAACCAATGCTTCTTCGTCTTTTGGATTGATAACCAATCGTAAATAACAAAGTACATCTTTAATTTCTTTTCGTTGATAAAAAGATAAACCACCATAAATTCTATAAGGAATATCTCGTTTTCGAAGCGCATCTTCCATAGAACGAGATTGTGCATTGGTGCGATACAAAATAGCAAATTGACCATTTAGCATTTGGTTTCGCATTTTTTGTTCAAATATTTCTCCTGCCACAAATCGACCTTCTTCACCATCAGTAACACTGCGATGTACTTTTATTTTCGAGCCATAATCATTGGCTGTCCAAACAACTTTTTCGAGTTTGGTTTTATTTTTGTCTATTATAGAATTGGCTGCTTCGACAATATTTTTTGTAGATCTATAATTTTGTTCAAGTCTATATGTTTTTACATTTTCATAATCTTTTTGAAAGTTCAAAATATTATTAATGTTTGCACCACGAAAAGCATAAATACTTTGAGCATCATCACCAACAACACAAATATTTTGAAATCTGTCAGACAAAGCACGAACAATTAAATATTGAGAATGATTGGTATCTTGGTACTCATCAACCATTATGTATCTAAATCTATCTTGATATTTGGCTAAAACTTCAGGAAAACGATTTAGTAATTCATTGGTTTTTAATAGCAAATCATCAAAATCCATTGCACCAGACTTGAAACAACGCTCTACATAATTATTATAGATTTCTCCCAAACGAGGTTTTTTAGACATTGCATCTTGTTCTTGCAGTTCAGGATTATTTAAATAAGCTTTTACCGTAATTAATGAATTTTTATAGGATGAAATTCTACTTAAAACCTGTTTTGGTTTATAAATATCTTTATCCAGTTGCATTTCTTTAATAATTGCCGAAATTAATCGAACAGAATCTTGAGTATCATAAATAGTAAAGTTAGATGGAAAACCCAGTTTATCAGCTTCACTTCTAAGAATTCTTGCAAATACAGAGTGAAAAGTTCCCATCCAAAGATTTTTGGCTTCGTTGGTACCAACAATATCTGCAATACGTTTTTTCATTTCGCGTGCTGCTTTGTTGGTAAATGTTAATGCTAAAATATTAAATGCATCAACGCCTAAACTCATTAAATAGGCAATTCTCATGGTGAGAACACGTGTTTTACCAGAACCAGCACCAGCAATAATTATCATTGGTCCATCTTTTTGTAAAACTGGTTCTTGTTGTGCTTCGTTAAGTTGGCTAATATATTTTTGCATTTTATCTTTTTCTTATCTCTGAATTTAAGATTTACAAAAATAGGTTTACTTACTAATAATTACAATTAAATTACGTTCGATTTATTAACTATTTTTTGCTTCCAACTTAAAAATTGTTTTCCTTTGTATATACTTAATTTGAAAAAACATGAAAACAAAACATCTATATTTCTTAATCATATTATCATTATTTTTTGGATGCTCTACGGCTTCTAAAAAAATGCAAAAAACATACAATTCTGGCGAAGGAATGATTGTTGGAACCATATGTATTGAAAAAAAGATTTATAACGGTTATACATTTTCTTATAGTGATGATGTTCCATCTGTAAATGATTATCCAAATGAACAAGGAAGTTTTACTTATAAGTATGATAAACCCGATTTTAAAAAAAGAAATAAATCTTATTACTTATTTACAATTTCTAAACCAAAAGGGAAATACAAGTTTTTTAAAATAAAAATTTTTAATAATACTAGAAATAACATTTCTACAATTGAAATTCCAATAAATATGAAGTTTGAGATTGAAG
>NZ_JAYVFH010000162.1:0-2668 GCF_043773265.1 Flavobacterium sp.
AATTTTAGCTTTAATTCATTTAAGTTTTTTTCTAAAAAAGCATTGCCAAATTTAAAATTACCTGCATACTGAAATGCTACAATTCTGACGTACTCTTGATTTTCCTTATCTATTTTTTCAGCATTTGGCTCTTTAGATATAGAAGCAACGCTTTTAAGATTTATAAAACTTGAATCTTTTTGCAAAACATCATTTTTAACATTCCATAAATCAAACTTATAAGCGTTTTCACTTTCAAACCTAACAGCTTCATTTATACCATTAATATTTATATATAAATCACTAAATTTTGAAACTACTTTATCATTTATACTTTGAAAAGCATCAAAAGAATTGGTTTGATATAACGCTAATTTTTCTTTATCAAATTTAAATTGATATTCAAATGATTTTTTTCTTCCATAAAAACTATTATCAGTAATAATAACATTTTGAACACGCGGATGTTTTTCTAGTAGAATTTTCAAACTATCAGCCCAACTTGATAGAACACTATAATTATAACCTATTGCTTTTAACTTTAAGTTTATTGGCTCATTATTACTGCCACCATTACTAAATCCATTTCCAACACCAAAAATTTGCCAATCCATCCCTCCGAAATCAAGAACTTTTCTTATCAATTTTGACTTTATTATATAAGGAAAAGCAGAATCTTCAAATTCCTTTTTAAATACAATTTCAATTGTAGCTCTATCAGCACTTTGCACTTGTGTGGTAAATTGTTTAATTTGAGTAAATGAATTTAAATAATTATCTAACTCTATAAAGGCTGTATTCATTTGATGAACTGTAGCGCCTTTTTCCATCGATGCAGAAACATATAATTTTGTTTCTTCGTTGTTTTGATAATTGGCATTTTCAAAAACATAGGTTGAAAACAATCTAAAAGTTCCTCCAAGATAAGTGTCGCAAAAAGGTCTTAAATTATCATTAAACCATTCATTGCCAATTGTAGCGTTGTATAATTTTTCATACCAATACTTATTCCCTTCAACTTTAACAGGCAACATAAATATAGGTAAACCAAACAAAAGGATAATGAATACAATTGTTAGTTTTTTATACTTTAATAAAAATAACAATATCTTTTCATATTGTATTAAAAAAAAATCATTAAATATTATTTTCTTTTCTTTAAGAACTCTTATCGGAAAACGTTTTAATAATGCAGGAATTAATAGTAAAGCTGTAAACAATGAAACACCTAAGTTAATAATAATAACCCATGCAAAATCAATCAAGTTTTGTTTGTATTTCTCATCTAAAAAATAAATTGCAGATAAAGCACCAATCGTTGTTAATGTTGCAGCCAACAATGGTAAAAATACTTTGAGATTATTTTTTTTTCTCAAATGATCCATCATAATAATCGTATTATTAATAATCAATCCGAGCGAAATTGTTACACCTGCTAAAGAATACAACTGTATTTCTATTTTAAAAAGATAATAAAAGATTAAAGAAATAGATAATGTTGCAACCATTCCAACAACTAATATCATCACATACCTAAAACTTTTACTAGCCAATAAAACAAAAAGAAATAAAAGTAGTAAGGTATAAAAAGAACGACTATAAATTTTATTTAGCTCTTGAGATAAGTAATCTGTGGCATTGTAAGATTGATTTATACTATAGTTTTTGGGTAATTTTTGTCTCATTTTTTTTACCGATAATTCAACTTCTTGAGCAAGTTTAATTGTATTTACATTTTGCTCAGCATAAACTGCCATAGTTATTGCATTCTTTCCATTTACTCGAAAATAACTTTGACTTTCTTGCTCTTGATGGACTACTGATGCAATATCATCTAAGTAAATAATTTTTTCATTAACTTTTTTTACAGGAATATGTGAATTAAATAATGTATTAGGATTATTCAAAGTCACATTCAAAATTTTATTATTCTCTTTAATCACTCCTAAATCTGAAGATTTATAACATTCTTGTAAACTAGTTATTATATCATTTTTTGATATATTAAGAAGATTTAACTTATCTGGACTGTAAGTAATAAACCATTCCTTTTGATTTGCTCCATAAACAGAAACAGTACTCACTCCATTAACTGCAACTATAGTTGGAGAGCAGTTTTGCATGACAAAATCCTGAATTTCACTTGGTGTAGCATCTCCAAATATGGTGTAAATTATTAAAGCATTATTTTGTTCATCATCATTTGGTTTATTTACACTTATAATAGGATAACTAACTTCATCAGGTAATTTATTATACAATTGTCTTATAATGGTAGCAACTTCAAACCTAAGATTATCAATATCATTAGCTTTATCTAATTCCAAAATAATTGTGCCAGTGCCTTCTTCTGAGCTCGATGTAATTTTTTTTACACCTTGTAACACACTAAAACCAGATTCTAAAACAGCGGTTACTTGGCTTTCTACAGAGAAAGACGATGCACTTGAGTAATTATAAGAAACTGTCAAAGTAGCATGTTCATCACTTGGGTTTAATTGTACGGAAAGTTGTGGCAACAACATAAGCCCAAAAACAGACAAAACACTGAATAAAATGATGATTTTGAATGACGATAACCGCATTAATAATTTTTGCATAAATAAAACACTATTTTTCTTGCAAAGTTCTTTTTTTTTTATTAATTAGCACAATAATAATTTTAAAACTATTTATTTATGAGAAAATT
>NZ_JAYVFH010000163.1:0-35985 GCF_043773265.1 Flavobacterium sp.
GTATAACCATAAATTCTTTTAGAGTTTATGGTTTTTTTTATGTGTTTATTTTCTTCTTTTGATTCAATATTATTTGTGCCATGATAGATAAAGAAACGGTAAGTAAAGCACCAATAAAATTGAGCCACAAGAAACTTACAACATCTAAAATATAGATATAAATTATTAAAGATTGACTCACTAATGCACACCAAAATATTGAAGTCGCTTTTACATATTTTATATAAAATCCTACTAAAAATATTCCTAAAACAGTACCATAAAATATTGATCCAACTATGTTTACTAACTGAATTAAGTTTTCAAATAAAGTTCCTACACAAGCAAAAAGTATTGCAATTATTCCCCAAAGTAATGTGAAATATCTTGTTGCGGTAACAAAATGTTTATCTGATTTTGGAGTTTTTAAATTTCGCCTGTAAATATCTATTGCTGTTGTTGATGCTAATGCTGTTAAACCCGATGCAGATGATGACATTGCAGCCGAAAGTATTACAGCTAGTAATAAACCAATTAAACCTTTAGGTAAATAGTTTAAAATGAAATATAAAAAAACATAATCTTTATCGTTAGTTTCTGCTTTTGCATCTGCTTTGGTGATTAATTCTTTTGCCTGATCTCGTAAATCGCGTTCTTTTCCAGAAATGGCAACTAATCTATCTCTTAAAATTGGGTTGTCAAAATTTTGATTTAAATGATCAATATATAATAAGTTGTATTCTTTTTTTTCTTCGGTTAAATCTTTTAATTGTTTTTCTAATCCATGATATTTATCAGCATAAATAGATTTTTCTATTGCTTCTTTATTTACAGGATTAAAATTAAGTGGTACATCATTAAACTGAAAAAAGACAAAAACCATAACTCCAATTAATAATATAAAAAACTGCATCGGAACTTTTAAAAATCCGTTCATTATTAATCCCATTTGACTTTCTCTATCTGATTTTCCAGATAAGTAGCGTCCAACTTGCGATTGATCAGTTCCAAAATAGGCCAAACTCAAGAAAAACCCACCTGCAATTCCACTCCAAAAAGTATATCTAACTTCGGGATTTAATGAAAAATCTACGATATTCATTTTTTCATTTGCTCCTGCAATATGCATAGCATTTGAGAATGTCATTTCGTTTGGAAGTAAATGAAGAATTAAAAAAAAAGTAATAAACATACCACTCATTATTACAAACATTTGTTGCTTTTGAGTTACGTTTACAGCTTTTGTTCCTCCAGAAAAGGTGTATATAATTACTAAAATTCCGATAATAATATTAAGCAAAGTTAAATTCCATCCTAACAGTGTTGAAAGTATTATTGATGGTGCATATATTGTTAATCCAGTTCCTAAACCTCTTTGAATCATGAACAAGATTGATGCTAAAGTTCTGGTTTTTAAATCGAAACGATTTTCAAGATATTCATATGCAGTATAAACTTTGAGTCGGTTATAAATTGGAATGAAAGTAACACAAATTACTACCATTGCAATTGGTAAGCCAAAATAGAATTGAACAAATCCCATTCCGTCATGATATGCTTGTCCTGGCGTTGAAAGAAAAGTAATTGCACTGGCTTGTGTTGCCATTATTGACAATCCAACTGTCCACCAATTGGTTTGTTTATTTCCAAGAATATAATCTTCTATGTTTTTACTTCCTTTGGTTTTATAAACACCATAAATAACTATAAAAGAAAGTGTTACGACAAGAATAATCCAATCTAATTGTTGCATATTATGAGAATATTTGCATTAGAATAAAAAAAACAATGATATAAACGGCGTTCATCACTAAAAGCCAAGTGTAATTGGTGTTCCATTTATTTTGTTTTTTAGTTTCCATATTAATTGCCAATTGAAATCATATTTGCTAATAATCTAAATGCTCCAGGAACTCCTTCTGGAAGTTCTCTAAAAAAACTTATTCCTGTATAAATATAGTGTCCTTTTCCGTAATTGGCAACTAAAATGGCACCATCTTTTGGTTTTTCGTTTTTATCATTAGAGGAAATAATTGGTGTAAAATTTGAATCCCATTCATTTGGATAATACAATCCTTGTTCTTGTTTCCATCCATTAAAATCTTCAGTAGTGATTTTGTTTGGATAAGTAAGTAAGGAATGATTTGGTGCTAAAAATCTAACTTCGGCATTTTCTTCAGTAACTCTATCTCGAGAAATTTTTATTGAAAATGGCGCAATTTCTTTAGTTACTAAATCGTCTAATGTGTTGTATTGCACAATCATAGTTTTGCCATTTTTTACAAAATCAAAAAGTATATTTTGTTTAAATCCTAAAGTTGTAACCACATTGTAAGCTCTAATTCCTGTCATGACAACATCAAAAGTTTGAAGTTTCTCGGCCGAAATTTCTTCGGGTTTCACTATTTCGACTTCATAACCCATTTGCATTAAACTTTTTGGAACTTCGTCTCCAGCACCCATAATATATGCAATTTTTTCGTTTTTGGTTTTAATATTTAGTTTAATGGCTTTAGCTTCGGTAGGTTTTAAAACCATTTGCTTGAAAATGTGCGAATAATTGATGTCAATTTTTTCTTTATCAAATAGTTCTCCGTCAACTTCAAGTATGCTTTTTAATACAATTTCAGAAGCTTCTTTTGATGGAAGTACAGAAAAAACAGCCAATTGTTCTTCACCTTTTTTAGTTATTAAAAACGGAATTGAAGTAGGCGTAACTTTCCAATTTTCTGGAACTTCTAATTTTATTTTACCAGAAACGTTGTCTTTACCAGCTTTGATTTTTATGCTTATAGATTTTTCTTTATTGTTTGGAAAAATATATACTTTTTCTTGAATTGATGAAGTTGCAACCGGAACAATATCAAGTGGTTGATAGACTTCTCCTTTTACATCGTCATTGTATTTGTAAACTATATTACGTTCAAACGAAATTTCAACACCATTTATTTCTATCCAAAATCCAACCATTGCTTGACGTAAAACATCTGGTTTTCCAATATTTAATTGATTTTCTACATTATACATTCCAACACTTCCTTTTTGTTTTAACCAGTAGGCATTGGTATATTCAAGATCTTTTGGAAGTTGAAGTGTATTATTTTCTGTAAAAGTGATATTGTTTTTTAAATCAATATTTTTTTCGTTTTTAGCAACATATACAGGTACAGCTCCAATTCCGGTTAATTTCATTGGTACTGAACTTCTATTAATTACTTCAATTTTTATTTTTAAATCACTATTTGGTGTAATTTCTTGAGTATCTGCAATGGCTTCAAGATATAAACCAGTACAAGCCGAAATTATTTTTTTTATTTCTTCAAGTTTTATAGTTTTCCAATGTTTATCGTCTAAATTTTCAATTAAACGATATGCTTTTACTAATTCTGAAACACTTGCTGATGGATTTTTGAAATCAAAATTCTTTTGAACATTAGCCAGAATTTCTCCAATTTCTTTTCCGTTTTTTACTCTATTCCAAGTGGTATCAATTCCTTCAAAAATATTGGTTTTGTCTTGCAATGGTTCACCTTTTAGAAATTCTAAATATTCGTCTTCTTCGCCACGAGTTCCAGTGCTACCAAATCCTTGAGATTGATGACGACTTCGGCTTAGTGCTGCAATTTCTTGATTGGATTTTCCGAATTGCTCATAGAAAACACCAATTTGAAGTTTACTTAAATTAGATTTATCTGCTTTTTCGAATTTTTCTTTACTTCCATAAAACCACCATGAAGTATTAAAAAAAATACGTTTTGGTTGCCAAGTTGTTGCATATTGAAGCTGATTTGAAAAAACTGTTGCATCATTACTTTTATCAAATGCTTCTAAACCCAACATTGCTGATGATGTATGATGACCATGTGTTGTTCCAGGTGAACGATGATCAAAACGGTTGATGATTACATCGGGTTTAAAATTTCTGATTGTCCAAATTACATCACTTAAAACTTGTTCTTTATTCCAAATTTCTAATGTTTCATCTGGAGTTTTAGAATATCCAAAGTCGTTGGCACGCGAAAAAAATTGTTCTCCGCCATCAATTTTTCTGGCTTCAATAAGTTCTTGGGTTCTAATAACTCCGAGTAATTCTCTTAATTCAGGGCCAATAAGATTTTGTCCGCCATCGCCACGAGTTAAAGAAAGATAACCTGTTCGAGCATTTTTTTCGTTAGATAAATAAGATATTAACCTAGTGTTTTCATCATCTGGATGTGCAGCAACATACAAAACTGAACCTAAAAAATTGAGTTTTTCTAGTTGATGATAAATTTCTACAGCATTAGGTTTTTGAGGTTGTTGTGCTAATAGTATAAATCCAGATAATAATAAAGTTAGAAATGTAAAAATCTTTTGCATTTGCATTTGTTTTTTTTCAATAGTTTCAAATGTAGTAATAATAATAAAGTGAATATTTTTTTTCTTGAATTTTGGAATTTCTTTAACAAAAAAAAGAGTAAAACTTTTTAGGTTTTACTCTTTAAATTATTCTAAATAAATATTTTAATCTTTATTTCCTTTTCCTTTATTATTGTTTTTTCTTTTACCATTATCATGACCATTTGCTTTGTTTGCTTTGTATTTTTTTTGTTTTACAACAATAGTTCTATTATTAGATTTTATTTTTTTGTATTTTACAATATGGTTTTTGTGATAAACATACGGAGAATTTCCTTTATAATCAGTAAGATATATAATATTTGCGCCACTTAAATTATAGCTTTTATATCTTGCTGGTAAAACCGTTGAGCGAATCCAAGTTCCATTATTTCTATAAATAAATCGTTCTGCTGGAACATCATAATAGGCATCAACATCTGGCAAATAATAATATTGCGTTTCAACTCTATTTGCTGGTGCCCAAACTGGTGGTTTTCCTAGATTTACATTTACTGAAACTTGAGCTTGAGAATTGGATGTTGTAATAAACAATAATCCAATTATAAATAATTTTAGTGTTTTCATAATTTAATAATTTTTAATTGTTTTATAAATCATGATAGCCAACAATTAAACCAAATTTCATATAAATTTGTTAATTGTTTGGTAATTATCATCTTATAATTAAAGGATGCTTTTAGTTTTATCAATTTTTTTTGATATTTTATTAAACTAAAAGTATTAGTAGTAGTATAACAATTATAATTGCTCCAACAGAAAAATATACTCCATTACCTGTTGATTTAAGTGTAGATTTAATATCTCGAACTTCTTTTCTTAGAGCTTTTCTATCAGATGCATTTAATTCTGATTTGTCAATGGCTTTAATTTCGTCTAATCTTAAAAGTAAGACTTTAACTTCGGCTGGAACTTCATTTGGATTTGTAGATACTGCAAGTGGATTTTTTTCTTTTGCAAATGCTTGGGTTGGTACAAATGTTAATGAAGTTATCATTATCATTGTGTAAAGTGCTAGTTTTTTCATGATTCTTAAATTTTTGGTTTAACATTATTGTTATACAAATTTGCTAAATAAAGTGGTTAAGAATATTACATGATTTAAATATTAAGTTATAATATTAGCATGTATAAATTGGATATTTATAAATGACCTGAGCCAGTTGTTTGTTTAATATAATTTAGTTGATGTTCTGCAACATAATTTCTAAACAAGTTTAAAAGTGAATTATAATATTTATCAAGATTCCTTGCATTTATTATAGGATTACTATCAATGGGCACTGTTACAGGCATTTCGTTTAAATACTTAGATAATTCAGGATAGTTTTCTTGAATTACCATAGTGATTTTCATGATTTTAGCATTAATTTCTTCTTCCGTTTCCATAATTCAATAACTTATTTATACTATATAACGTAGAATTTTACTTTTTATTTTTTGCTTTTTCAGCTTCTTTTTTCTTTTTTTCAGCTGCTTTTTTCTTTTTGTTAAAATAACCTCTTAATAAGAAATTACTTTTGGCAGCTTCCATGTTTTCATTCAATCCTTTTGAACTATTTTTAAGATTTACGAGTGTTTTGTCTAGGTTGTTTGCCATTGTTTTATCTTGAATAAGTCGACCAAGTGTTCCTTCACCGCTATTTATTTTTATTAAAATCTCATTTATTTCGTTAGTTGCTAGAGCTGCATTTCCGGCTGTAGTTTCTATACTTCTCATTATGGCATCGGTTTCAATTGGTTCAGTAGCGGTAATATTTTGTCCATTTTTCACCAATTTACTTGTTGAATTTCCTTGCGATATAACAATTATTTTATCGCCAATTATACCTTCAGAACCTATTCCAGCTTTAGAATCGGCTCGAATAAATTTTTGAACATCTTTTTTAATTATCATATCAACTTTTACAATTGAGTCGTTTAGAATTTCTATATTATCGACTGTTCCAACATTGATACCAGAAAAACGAATGGCACTTCCAACCTGTAAACCACTTACATTTTGAAATTTAGTTGATAATGTAAAAACAGGATCAAATAAGTTTTTTTGTTTTCCAATGATAAATATTGCTAACAAAAATAGAGTTAAACCTGCAATAATAAATAATCCTAATCGAATTTTAAATCCTTTATTTTCAGTTTCCATTTTAATTTTTCTTTTTAGTTTTAAAAAATGATTTGATGTAAGAATCTGTTGAACTTTCAAATTCTGATAATGAACCAACTTTGTATACATCACCATCTTTAAGCATAATAATTCTATTGGCAACCGTTCTAACACATTCAATATCGTGTGTTATTATTATTGATGATGTTTTATATTTTTTTTGAATATCGTTTATTAATTCGCTAATTTCATTGGCAGTTACTGGATCTAAACCTGTTGTTGGTTCATCATAAAGCATTATTTCTGGGTCAATAATTATTGTTCTTGCAAGACTTATTCTTTTTCTCATTCCGCCAGAAAGTTCAGATGGCATTTTATATAATACATCTTGTAATCCAACATTTTCTAGAGTTTCTTTAACTTTAGCATCAACTTCGGCATCAGTCAATTCTTTTTTAATTCTTTTCAGCGGAAATTCTAAATTTTCTTTAACAGTCATTGAATCATATAATGCTCCACTTTGAAAAAGAAAACCAATTTTTTTTCTAACTTCATTGAGTTCATTGGTTTTTAATTGCGTTACTTCACTGCCAAGAACATTTATTGTTCCGTTATCTGTTTTTAATAGTCGTGCAATGCATTTTATTAAAACCGATTTTCCTGAACCAGATTTTCCTAATACAACTAGATTTTCTTCTTTATAGAGTTCTAATGAAATATCGTTTAGAACATTTAAATTTCCGAAGCTTTTTTTTAGATTTTTGATTTCGATTACCAATTCTTGTGAAGTTGTTTTTTTCATTATAATAGTAAATCTGTTATTTGAACTGCAATTAAATCTACAAGAATTACAAGAAAGGAAGCTGTTACTACAGCTGTATTTGCAGCAATACCAACACTTTCTGTTCCTCTACCAGCATTAAAACCTTTATAGCAACCAACAAGCCCAATTACTGCACCAAAGAAAAATGATTTAATAACTGCAGGAATAAAATCTATAAAATCTACTTTTCCAAATGCTTGAGAAATGAATAAAACAAAATTTAAATCACCTTTAATATTGGCGCCAACCCAACTACCCAAAATGCCTAAAGCATCGGCATAAATACATAATATTGGAATCATTAAAGTTGCTGCAAGAACTCGTGGTACAATTAAAAATTTAATTGGATTAGCAGATGAAACTTCTAGTGCATCAATTTGTTCGGTAACTCTCATTGAACCTAGTTCTGCACCCATGCTCGAACCAATTTTTCCTGCACAAATCAATGCTGTAATAACTGGTCCCATTTCTCTAATTAAAGAAATTGCAACCATATTTGGCAATAGATTTAAAGCTCCAAATTTTACTAATATTGGTCTTGATTGAATGGTTAACACTAATCCCATTATAATTCCAGTGATAGAAATTAAAGTAAACGATTTATTGCCAATTTGAAAACATTGCTTTATAAATTCTTTAAATTCAAATTCTTTAGAAAAAGTATTTTTAAATACACGAATAATAAATAAAAAAACATTGGCTAAATCAATTAAAATTCTAGAAAATTTTGAAGTGCTTTCTATAGATTTATTACTTACTTCTATAGATTTATTTATAGCATATTTCTTAATTTTATCTATCGGAATAATTTTTTTCATGGTATAGTTTTTATCATTCTGAATATTAATTCATGGCTTTTAAAGTTTTAAAAAAAAGATGATAAGGTTCTAGTTAACTTTATTGTCAACTAAAACCTTATCATGAGTGAACTAATTTTTGTTTTTAGTATTCTCTACTAATTCATGCCCATCATGATATATTTTTAAACCATTATTTTTAGTTTTATCAAGTTTAGAATTTAGATGATTAATTGCATCATTGTATTTATTTTTTAAATCATCTAAAGCAGTTTTTCCTTTGTTAGTGATTTTTTTTCTTGTATCTGAACCTTTTTCTGGTGCAAATAGAATTCCTAAAACTGCGCCGGCAGCTAGTCCTGCTAACAATCCGACAATTACATTTCCTTGTTTCATGTTTTTTTTTATTTATTAAATTGGGTTTTAAAAATATACTAAAAACCCAATTGTATTTATTTTTAATTAGAATCTATAACCTAAAGCTAACTGAATAACTTGATTTTTATATCTTGGTGTTGTATCATTTCCGTCAGAATCTGACTTACTAATATCCCAACCAGCACGACCAGAAATAATAAATTTATCTAGATTAATATCAGCACCAACTACAAATCCGAAGATGTTTTTTTTGTAGTTTTCGCTATTAATTGCATCTTCTTGAACTGTAGAAGTAGTGCCATTAAATTCATTTTTAGTTTCTAATAAATATGAAAACTGTGGTCCAACTAAAATTGTTAATTGTTCTATTGGTTTAATTTGTAATTGCAACGGAATGTCAATAAAATTTGTAGTTCTAATAAAATTATAATCTGCTCCTAAAACTGTTCCCGAAGCTTTAAAACCTTTTTGAGAATACATAACTTCTGGCTGAAAACCTATAAATTTTCCAAATGGAATTGATATAAATGCTCCAGCTGCAACACCAACTTTGCCATCTGCAACATAATCTTGATTTTCTTCATCATAAACATTTGAAAAGTTAACACCAGCTTTTAAACCAAATTTTAATTCTTCACGAGAATCTGAAGATGGAATTGATGAATCTTGTGCAAACCCAATTGAGGCAAATAATAATGTAACTGTTAATGCAATTTTTCTTGAAACTGTTTTCATAATTTTTCTTTTTAATTATTTTTTTATTGTTTAAATATTATGTTGCAAAGTTGCGCTAGTAGTGGTTTTTTCTTGTTACATAACATTTTTATAATTTTATATCATTCACACTTTGCTATTTATTTCAATTAAAAAAGTTTCATAATTATCTTTTTTAATTGATAGTTATGAAACTTACTAATAGTGTAAACGCAATATTATTCTGAGGTTATATTCTCAGGAGATTTAACAATTTCTATTTTTATTTCAACATTATTTGGAGTTGTATCGGTTAAATTATCAAAATCATAAAGAGGCAATTTTATTTTGTGCCACTCATAGGTTTTAGGTAAATCGTCACCCATTAAATATCCCCAAGGTTTTAAAGATTCAATTCTATCAAATATTACTTTTAGAATTGCAATTATTGGTATTGCCAAAAACATTCCGGAAACTCCTGCAATTGTACCACCAATGATAATTCCAATAATAGTTACCAACGAATTTATTTCTACTTTAGAACTAACTACCATTGGAACAAGAATATTATTATCAATTAATTGAACAATTAAATTTACAATTAACACACCAAAAATCATAGATAATTCTGAAGAGCCAGAAAGTGAAACGATTATTGTTAATACTCCAGCTACAAGAATTCCTATATAGGGTATTAAATTTAATAGACCAGTTAATATTCCTAGTAAAATTGCATAAGGAACGCCAATAATTGACAATCCAATTGATGTTAAAACAGTTACAATTATCATCTCAAAAATTAATCCTAGAATATAGCTTTTTACCGCAACTTTTATTAGATTTAATATTTCAGACAGTTTTTGGTGGTATTCTGGTTTAAACAATTTATTTAAAAACATCATAAAATGTGTGCGATACAAGAGTATCAAAAAAGTATATATTGGAATAATGATCATTGTAAACAATGTATCTGTAAATGATAATAATGTACTTCCAATTATTTCTTTTCCTCTTTCTAAAGTGTCATTAGTTGCATCATTCATATATTCTTTTTGTTCTCTATTAGTGAGGTGAAAATTTTCTTTTATATATTGTTGAATACTTTGAATGTGTATCGTTAAGTTTTTTTGAATTTTATCAAAATCACTAACAATATCAGTAACTTGTAACGAAATATAGGTTAGAACTCCTGCAATTAAAGTGACAAAAATGAGTACCGAAAACATAACAGCAATTACATGTGGAAATTGTAATTTGTGTTTTAAAAACATTACAATTGGTCTAAGAATTATAGCAAAAATAAAAGCCATAATTACTGGTATTATTATTTTCTGACCAACATAAAGCAGAAACAATAATGCAATAATAGACAATAAGACAAATGTCAATTTTGCGTAAAAAGGAAGTTTAATTGTTTCATTCATAGTACTTTGGTTTAATTGGCTATGGTTAAACAAAAATACTATTGACTATTTTTTATGAGTTATATAATTCGAACTAAAATTTATATAATTTGAATTTATTAATCCATAAATTCTTTATCTTCAAAAGAATCATTTATTATAGAAATACCTTTTTGAAGCAAGAGATTATTAGGATAAGTAATTTTTTCTCCTGTTTCAGTTTTTAGGTTAATATGAAAGGCATTTATATCTTCAATTTCTCCTTGAATAGGAAAATCTTTATCATGAATTTTAATGGTATCACCAATTTTAAATGGAAAGAAAAAGAATAAAATTACACCAGATGTAATATTACTTAATATTGACCATTGTGCAAATAATGCAACTCCAACAACTGTTGTAATTGAAGAAAGTGTTAAAAATATATCATCTTTTTTTACACCCCAAATTACAATTAATGCAATAATTGCCAATATGTAAATTAGTAAGTTAATATATTTTATTACTAGATTCGCTCTATGTTCGATAATTTGGCTGGTTCTGGCAAATCGTTTTACAAGTTTAAAAACAAGAAATCTACTTGTAATAATTATTACTATTACAATTCCTGTCGCTAAAACTTCATGAGTAAAATCATTAAAAAAAGTCATCCTATTTTATTTTAAATTTTGCAAAAACTGATATACTTTTTCGGTTGGTAAGCCAACGACATTGGTATATGAACCTTCAATTTTAGAGATTCCAATTAATCCAATCCATTCTTGAATACCATAAGCTCCAGCTTTATCAAAAGGTTTATAATTGTCTAAATAATAACGAATTGAATCATCGTTTAGTTCTTTGAAAGTTACTTCTGTTATGTCAAAAATTGTTTCTGTTTTATCTTTTGTTTTAAAACATACTGAGGTTATTACTTGATGTGTTTCGTTAGACAATAATTTTAATATTTGAAAAGCATCTTTATAATCTTTGGGTTTTCCAATAGCATTTCCGTTTAGCCAAACCAGTGTGTCACTTGTAATTAATAATTCATTTTCTATAAGTTCATCATCAAATTCCTTTGCTTTTAATTCGGCTAAATAATTGGTAATTTCTTCGGCTTTTAAATCATCTGGATAAACTTCAACTATTTCTTTTAGACGAATTTCAAAATCTAAATCTAAATCTTTGAAAAATTGTTGCCTTCTTGGTGATCCTGATGCAAGTATTATTTTATAATTTTTATACATTGTGTATTATATTATAGGTAATAACTGCAATTGATAGTATTCCGAAGAAAATTATAAATTTTAATATTTTACTAATTGTTTGAAAATCATTTTTGTCTTTAGAACTCCATGCTCTAATTGCACAATATATTAGAGGTGCAATTATTGTTATCAATGCATAAATTATAGAATAATATAATTCATATTGCATTAAATTATTGTTTATATAATTTAGCAATATTAGTACAGAAATTAATAATAAGATAAAAATAATTTTACTTGTTTTATGTATTCCAATGGCAATGGGTAACGTTCTCATATTTTGACTGATATCGCCATTATAATCTTCGCAATCTTTGGTTATTTCTCTAATAAAATTAATAATAAAAGCAAAAATTGCGTAGTCTTTTAATATTGAAAAAATTAATGACATTAACTCTTGATTTCCTTCATAAGTTGCTGGATATAAATCGAAAAAACCAATAATAATTATGCTAAAACTTAATAGCAATGCAACGATTATGTTTCCAATAAGTAACAACTGTTTTAATGTTGTTGCATAAAAATAGAGTAGTGCTGCAACAAAAATAAACAATGTAATAAATTGTGGTTTCTGAATTATATTAGACAGATACATTCCAATTGCAACTCCAGAAATAGTTAAACCTGCATAAATATTATATGCAATTCCTTCAGAAATTTTAGAACCAATAATTAATTTTTTTGGTTTGTTAATTGAATCGGTTTCTACATCAAAAATATCATTTATTACATATCCACCAGCAGCAATTAAAACAGTTGCAAGTACAAGTAATATATATTGAAAGTCACTCAAGGAAAGCCAAATATTTTGTTGTTTTAAAAATCCGTATCTAAAAATTAATTGCATGAAAGCAAGTAGAAATAGGTTTTTGTATCTAATTAAATTTAAATATTTCATTTATGTTTTTACTGTAAATTTATTTTCCTAAACTGTACACTGTGCACTTAACATTATTTCAATCCAACTTTCCATTATAGTAATTATTCCATTTTTCTTGTACTTTCATAACTTGTTCAATTACATCACGCACAGCACCTTTTCCGCCATTAATGTGAGAAATATAATTTGAAATTGCTTTAATTTCTGGAGCAGCATCTTGCGGACAAGTTGGCAAACCAACTAATTTCATAACATGAAAATCTGGAATGTCATCGCCCATATACAACACGTTTTCAGGTTTTATATTGTATAATTCTGTATATTCTTTAAAAGTTTCAACTTTATCTGCAGTAGCTAAATAAATATCAGTTATTCCAAGATTTCTCAGCCGAATACGAACACCTTCATTGCTTCCGCCAGAAATTATACAAATAGAATAACCACTTTCTAGTGCTGCTTTCATTGCAAATCCATCACGAATGTGCATCTCTCTTAGCATTTCACCAGTTGGCGAAACATGAACGGTTCCATCAGTTAAAACACCATCAACATCAAAAATAAATGTTGTTATAGAATTCATGATTTCTTTATAACTTTTTGCCATTATCAATTATAGATTTGGTGAGTAGTTTGTATATTTCTTTTTGATTTTCATTAGTTAGAAAATTCAAATTAGAGTTAATTGTTTGTGTATCGTTTCTTTTTGCTGGACCAGTTTGAGCTTCGTTTGGAGAAAGATTTACTATTTTGTTGGCGGTTTCCTGAATTAAAGGTTTTAAAATTTCGAAATCAAGCTGGTTTTCAATACAAATATCGTTTCCAATTTTATATAAATGATTGGTGAAGTTGTTTACAAAAACTGCTGCAAGATGCAATGCCTTTCTTTGTTGTGATGTTATTTTATATACAATGTCAGAAATTGAATGTGCAATTAAATCTAAGGTTTTATACATCGTTTCTTGTTCTGTTTCAATACAAATTGGAATTTTTGTAAAGTCTATGTTTTTATTTTTAGAAAATGTTTGAACAGGATAAAATGAACCACGAATGTTTTTATCATCCAAATCAGAAATTGCAACGCTTCCAGAAGTGTGAAGCACTACTTTATTAGAAAAAGGAATTTGAGAAGAAACTTGTGCCACTGCGTTATCAGAAACTGCTATAAAATAAACAGGTACTTCTTTTAAATTATTATAATCCGAGGTTATTTTACTAATTGGTAACAAGTGAGAAATCGATTCTTTATTTCGAGCAAAAACCTGAACTACTTTAATTTTTTTGCTTTTTTTGAAAGCTTTTATTAAGTGTTGTGCAACGTTACCAGAACCAATTATTACTATTTCTAACATTTGGTAAAAATAGTAAAAAGGTTTTATAAGTGTGAAACCTTTTTTACAAGTAAATTTTAATTCAGTGTAATTGCAGTCAATTGATTTTCACTTCACAAAGAACTTCCTAAACCATTTATATAAAGAACAATATAATAAATGAGCGTAAATAGTTATAAACCAAGTAAAAAATTGGTATTAAAGAGCCAATAAATAGTTCATTCATAATTATTAATTTGAATAAATATTTTTTAGATAAAGAATAAATTATAATATCAAAAGTACTATTTGTTTTAAAAAAAAGCAATCAACCCAATAACCTATTTATTTTGAATCTAAACACAATATAAATAAACAATAAATATGTTAATTCTAAATTCTAAACCAAACTTAATTTGTTACTTTTGTATCACTTTTTAAAAAATTATTCCAAAATATATTATGGAAAAAATAAAATCTATTCTTTTTTCTACTCGTTTAATGGCTTTCTTGTTTTTATCTTATGCAGCTTCAATGGCTGCTGGAACATTTATAGAAAGCGAATACAATACCGACACTGCACGAATAATTATTTATAACTCATGGTGGTTTGAAGCAATTCATGTTTTCTTTCTTATTAATTTCATCGGAAACATTAGTCGTTATCAATTATTAAAAAAAGAAAAATGGGCAACACTTTTATTGCATTTATCTTTTATTTTTATTTTAATTGGAGCAGGAATAACACGTTATATTAGTTATGAAGGAATGATGCCAATAAAAGAAGGTGAATCTTCCAATCAAGTATATTCGGATAAAAATTACATTACTTTTTTTGTAGATGGTGAATATCAAGGAGAAACTAAACGTAGAACTTTTGAAAAAGCGTTGTTGTTATCTCAAGTTGCATCTAATGATTTTTCAATTAAAAGCGATTTTGCCGAAGTACCATTTGTAGTAAAATATAAAAACTTTATTATGGATGCCAAAGAAACCATCAAGCAAACACCTAATGGTAAATTGCATCTAAAAATGGTTGAATCTGGAGGTGGAGAACGACACGAACATTATTTAAAAGAAGGAGAAGTAAAAAATATTCATAATGTTTTATTTGCATTGAATGCTTATACAAAAGGAGCAATTAATATTTCTATAAAAGATGGAATTTCAACAATCGAAGCACCATTTGAAGGAAACTTTATGCGAATGGCTGATAAAATGCAAGGCAAGGTTGTTAAAGACTTGGTGCAATCATTAATGTTTCGTTCACTATATAATTTAGGCGGAGCTCAATTTGTTTTTCCAGATCAACCTATAAAAGGAGAAAAAGATTTTAAATCTAGTGGTGATTATAAAAATAAAAAAGGTGATGATGCGCTTGTAGTAACAATAAAATCTCAAGGAATAGAAAAAGACATAACTCTTGTTGGTTCTAAAGGAAAACAAGGTACACCAGAAAACATTAAAATTGGAAAACTAGATTTCACAATACTTTTTGGAAGTAAAGTATATACTTTACCTTTCAATATTAGACTAAACGATTTCATTGCTAAACGTTATCCAGGAACCGAAAAAAGATATTCTTCGTTTGAAAGTAAAGTAACGGTTCTAAATGGTAAGGAAAATTTTGACGCAAGAATTTTTATGAATAATATTTTAGATTACAAAGGATTTAGATTTTTTCAAGCAAGTTTTGATCCAGATGAAAAAGGAACCGTTTTATCTGTAAATCATGACTTTTGGGGAACATTAATAACCTATATTGGTTACTTTATTTTATTCTTTGCAATGATGTCTATTTTATTTACAAAACATTCACGTTTTGCAGATATTAAAAGAAAACTTGAAGTTGTAAAAGAAAAAAAATCAAAACTAATTACTATAATAATTTTATTTTTATCAATTACTAGTTTTGGTCAAAATCATGCTAATCACAATACAAAGCCAACAGCAAAATTTAATTATATTGATTCAATTCTAAAATATAAAGTTTCTGAAAAACATGCAGCACAGTTTGGTCGATTAGTGATTCAAGATGATGGCGGAAGAATGAAGCCAATAAATACTTTTTCGTCAGAATTGTTAAGAAAAGTAAGCAAAAATGATGTTTATAAAGATATGAATTCTGACCAAGTTTTTCTTTCAATGACTCAGTTTCCTATTGCATGGTATGAAGTACCATTGATATATGTAAAAAAAGGAAATGATAGTATTAGAAAAATTATTGGAATAAAATCAGACGAAAAATATGCATCATTAAGAGCTTTTTTTGACAAAAAAGGAAATTATAAATTATCTCGATATTTAGAAACATCCTATAAATCGCAAATTCCATCTAATTTTGAAAAAGATTTTATAGAAACAGATAAAAAAGTAAATTTACTGAATACTGCCTTGAGTGGTCAAATACTAAAAGTTTTTCCTGTTCCAAATGATAAAAATAACAAATGGGTATCTTATTTAGAAATAAATCATACTACAGGAACTTCATTAGACACAATCAAAAATGCGCTTCCTATTTATCTAGATGCTTTGATGAAATCATCTCAAGATAACAATTATACAATGTCGAACACTTTTCTTGTTGGAATGGAAAATTACCAAAAGAAAATAGGAAAAGCGGTTAGACCAAGTGATGATAAAATAGATTCGGAGATTTTATATAATAAATATGATATTTTTAAAAAGCTGTATTATTTATATATGCTTTGCGGAATTATGATGTTATTGTTTACCATCATTAATATCTTTTTCGAAAAAAAATCTATTAGATTCATTATAAATGGTTTTCATATTTTTATTGCTTTACTATTTGTTTTACACACTTTAGGATTAATTGCAAGATGGTATATTTCTGGCCACGCACCTTGGAGCGATGCTTATGAAAGTATGATATATGTAGCTTGGGCAACAATGTTTTTTACATTAGCATTTGATAGAAAATCTAAATTGACTGTTGCTTCTGGAACATTTGTGGCTTCAATGATATTAATGATTGCACACTGGAATTGGATGGATCCATCGATTGCCAATTTACAACCTGTTTTAAACTCCTATTGGTTAATGATTCACGTTGCAGTAATTGTAGCAAGTTATGGACCATTTACTCTAGGAATGATTTTAGGTTTAGTAGCATTAATTTTAATGTTATTTACAACCGAAAAGAACAAAGCCAAAATGAATTTAAACATTAAGGAAATAACATATATCAACGAAATGGCATTAACAATTGGTCTTGTTATGTTAACAATTGGAAACTTTCTTGGAGGTCAATGGGCAAATGAATCTTGGGGAAGATATTGGGGTTGGGATCCAAAAGAAACTTGGGCATTAATAAGTATTATGATTTATGCTTTTGTAATTCATGCAAGATTTGTACCAGCGTTGCGCGGAAAATGGATTTATAATTTAATGAGTGTTTTAGCATTTTATTCAATAATGATGACCTATTTTGGAGTCAATTTTTATCTAACTGGTTTACATTCTTATGCAAGCGGTGATAAAGTTGTTACACCTGTAGAATTTTATTATTCGTTAGTATTCTTATCAATTTTAGCAACATTTGCTTATATAAAAAATAAAAAAACTAGTAAAAAGTAAATTTAGATTTATATGAAAAAAAGGTTCGACAATTTGTTGAACCTTTTCATTTAAAAAATATTTTTTATAATTATACTTTTCCTAAAGTATATAATTGGTCCATTGTTGGCGAAACACTTCCACCAGCAGGTTCAAGAGTAATTCCAAAAGCATCTGCATCTCTTGTTCCGCTTACAGTAAATAGTTTTGGATCATTTGCTTTAAAGTTATCCAACAAACCAATACTTGTAGGTGTTAAAGTTGGACTTAATTTTAAAGACCAAATTTGATATACTTTTCCTTCTGGTGGATTTGGTAAACCGGTTGCATCTACATAAACGGTTGAAGTTTCTTTATTCCAATATATTTTTGCAAAGGATGTTGGCGCTACAGCTTGTCCTGCAAGAGCAACAACAGTATTTTTAGAATCTCTAATAACGTTTAATGCAGTAGCATTGTCTTTATTTTTCAATTCTAATTCTACTATTGATTTCTGAAGGTTTGATTTTTCAGTTTCAATTGAATTAATTTTTACATTAGAATTATTCAATTCATTATATTGATAACCAATTCCTAGAAGTAAAGCAATTGATGCTACCCAACCTAAATATTGTGAAATATTAGATTTAGATTTCATTTTAACAACCTTAACATGTTTCAATTGTAATTTTGCTTTAATTTTTTCGAAATTCTCTGCAGATATATTAGGAGAAAAACTACTAGTTAAATTTATTATTGCCTTTTCAATTGAAATAATTTCGTTCATTACAGCAGGACTGGTTTTTGCTAATTCTGTAATCTCTTCGGTTTCACTTTCGTTTAATATACCATAAACATAAAGCTCTAAACTTCCAGATTCTATATATTCTTTTGTATTCATTATACTTGTAAATAAATTTTTAAATCGTTAATACAATTTCTATTTTGAGTTTTAACAGTTCCAAGCGGAATTTCAAGTTCGTCTGATGCTTCTTGTTGTGTATATCCTTGAAAGAATAATAATTCAATAAGTTGAATACACTTTGGCTTCAATTTTTTTACAAAATCTTGTATTCCAATAGTATCGATTCTATTTGTTAACTTATTACTGTCATCCAACAGATGTACGAAATTATCTAAAGATAGGTTTTTTTGACTATTATTATGAGCTTTAGAACGCAGTTTATCAATAGATGTATTCCTGGCAATATTTATAATCCATGTATAAAACCTTCCTTTAGAATCGTTGTATGAATCAATGTTTTTCCAAATCTTCACAAATACTTCTTGAAGAACATCTTCGGCTTCTTCTTTGTCTTTTACTAAATTACTTATAACCGCAAACATGCTTTTTGAATACATATCATATACTAGAGTAAATGCTTTGTCGCTCTTAGTAAGTAATAATGGTATTAATTCTTCTTGAGTCATATCATTTTTTTTATTATTTACAAAGCTAATAATCTTTTAATAAAGAAGCTAAAAAATAAATTTTTATATAAAAAGAACTATATGCAAACTATATAATTTTTAACTTTTATTATGTAATAAAATTTTTAGCATCCTTGTTTAGTTTTGACTTGTGAAAATAATTTCATATTAAAAACAATTGATAACTGATTATTTGATTTGTATTTGTGTTAAGCATGGTTTGAATTTTTTGACTAAAAAACAGTTTGATATTAAAAACAATTTTGAATTTAATAAAAAATTAAAGTATTGATTATCATGAGATAACAACTATTTTAATTATTTTTTTTTAAATCTAAAAACCATAAACATTAACTCTTCGTAAATCAATTTAAATAATCTCTAAAAAATTTTGAACAATGAAAAAAACAAAAATGATTTTAGGTCTGTCGCTGATTGCGATTTCAGGTCTAGTTCTAATTGCTGCCGATCACGCAGATGCTCCAGCAATTACAGGTAATGCAAATGACATTACAGATGTATATGCCTTTCAAGGGCAAGACGCCAACAACTTGGTGTTTGCAATAAACACACAAGGTCTTTTATCTCCAACTGCAACTGGAGCTGCTTCATTTAATGAAAATGTAATGATTGAACTTAACATTGATAATAATGGCGACAATGTTGAAGATTTAGTTATTCAAGCAATTAAAAGAGGAAACAAAATGTACTTTTTTGGACCAGTTGCTCCAGAAACTCCAGGTACATCTAGTGTAGTTAAGACTAGTTCTCCTGCAGGAAGTGTTGATATTTCTCAATATGGAAGTGATCCAATAATTGCGACTACTACTAGCGGAATGAAATTTTTTGCTGGACCAAGAGACGATCCATTCTTTTTTGATTTAAATCAATTTAAATTAATTATTGCTGGAACTGCAACTGGATTTAACAATCCTGGTGTAGACACTTTTGCCGGTACTAATGTTTTAGCTACAATTATTGAAGTGCCAAAAACTATGTTAGGTACTTCTACCTCAATTAATGTTTGGGCAGAAACTAAACAAAAACAATAATAACCATAATTTAAAAAGTAAAAGATATGAAATCAAATAAATTAAGAATATTAGCATTATCAATAATTGCTACAACATCACTAATTAGTTGTAACAATGATGATGCTGCATCGACAGATTTTTCAGGAACTTTTGTTCAAAAAGATCAAATGGCGAGACCAGCAATAAATACAGTATTTATTGCATCTGGAACTCCTAAAGACGCATTTAATACTACAACTCCATCAGCAATGGGTGCAGCTTATCAATCTGTTTTTCAAGCTAGATTGATGGCTTTAAATCCAGCATATACTACCAATTTACTTGGATTAAGTGCTTCAGCTTTTACAGGAGTTCTAGCAACAGATGTATTGAACGTTGCAAAATCTGGACCAACTACTTTCTATAACGGAACGCAAGTTTTAACAGGAAGAGCTTTGGCTGATGATGTAATAGATGTTGAATTAATATTGATTTTTGGTGGACCAGATGCAACTGCAAATGCTTCATTAACTTCTGACCATGTTAATTCTAACGATAAAGCTTTTATAAGCACTTTTCCATACTTAGCTTCTGCTTGGTAGGAAATTTTTCAGAGCGCATTTCCCTAAATGCGCTTTGTTTTTTTTATACCTACAACAATAAACAAAAACAAAACAGCATGAAACCTTTAACCATATTATCTATTTTATTTTCAACATTTATACTTATTAGTTGTAAAAAAGAATCAGAACAAGTAACTACTAATATTACAAACCAAAAAGATTATAATAATTTTCTTGAAATAAAAGAAAATAAAAGTATTGATTTTGCAAAAGCTGAAATCGCTTTTTGGCAAAAAAAATATGATGCAGCACCAAATCAAATTAGTTTTTTAAATCAAATTGCTACTAACTATTCTATTCTTTTTGAGCAATCTGCAAAAATAGAATATTTATATAAAACAGAAGAATTACTTATTAAATCTAACGAAGCATTAAAATATTCAAATACTGGAGCAATTCGCTCACTTGCAAGAAATTATATAACGCAACATAGATTTAAAGAAGCATTAGTTTTAGCAAATAAAGCACTTGCAATTGGAGATGGTATGTTTGAAACTCAAAAACTACTTTTTGATGTTCAAATGGAATTAGGAAACTACACTGAAGCTGACAAAGCATTAACAAAAATAAAAAATTTTAAAGATTTTGATTATTTATTGCGACTTGCAAAATGGAATGATCATAAAGGAGATTTGAAATCGGCAATTAATTTGATGGAAAAAGCTAAAGAACAGGCCGAATTTAATAACAATAAAACATTAAAAGTTTGGTCTTATTCTAATCTTGGCGACATGAATGGACATGCAGGAAATATTAAAGAATCTTACAATTATTATTTAAAAACTTTATCAATTGATCCTAATAATTCTTATGCATTAAAAGGAATTGCATGGATTACTTTTTCTCATGAAAAAAATACCGCCGAAGCTAAAAGAATTATTGACAAAATTTCTGTAAAACACAATTCGCCAGATTTTTATTTGTTTAAATCTGAAATTGCTAAATATGAAAATAACCCAATAGCTAAAGACCAAAATGTAGTGGCTTATTTTACAATGCTAAGCCAAAACAATTATGGTGCAATGTATAATAAATACAACACAATACTATATGCAGAAGATAAATTAACGGTAAATAAAGCACTAGAAATTTCTAAAATAGAAATTGAAAATAGACCAACTCCAGATTCTTATGATTTACTTGCTTGGTCATATTATAATCTTGGTGAAATCAAAAAAGCATTAGAAATTGAGCAAAAATATGTAGTTGGAAAATCATTTGAACCAAAATTAAATTATCATTTAGCAACCATTTATAAAGCCAATAATCTTCTTGAAAAAGTAAAGCCAATAAAAGAAGATTTAAAAAGCAGTTCATTTGAATTAGGACCAAATTTATCTAAAGTAATTGAAAATCTATAATAATTAATAGTTTGTTTTGTCATATTGTTGAAAAGCCCAACTTTTTTTATTGGGTTTTTTGTTATATTTATTTTTTTAATTACTTTTATAAAAAAAAAATAATATTATGAAAAAATTTATTGTCTTAGTTCTTTTTATATGTGTTCAAATGAATGCACAAAACATTCAACTTGCCGAAGCAACCTCGATAGATATAGATAATAAAAACGCAAAAAATGAAATGATTAAAGAAAATATATACCAATTTAAAGTTCTAGATTTATCTGGTAAGGAATTTGATTTTGCTGATTTAAAAGGAAAAAAAATACTTATAGTTAATACTGCTTCAAAATGTGGTTTTACGCCACAGTATAAAGAATTAGAGTTGCTTTATGAACAATATAAAGATAAAAATTTTGTAATAGTTGGTTTTCCTGCTAATAATTTTGGTCAGCAAGAACCAGGAACAAATAAGGAAATTGGTGAGTTTTGCCAACGCAATTATGGAGTTACATTTCCTATGATGAGTAAAATTTCTGTAAAAGGAAAAACAATGCATGAATTGTATCAGTTTTTAACTCAAAAATCAAAAAATGGTCTCCAAGACAGTGAAGTAGAGTGGAATTTTCAAAAATATTTAATTAACGAAAAAGGTGAATTGGATAAAGTGATTTCTCCTAAAGTTTTACCAACAGATTCTGAAATCGTTAAATGGATAACAAGTTAATTAGTACTTTATATTTTATAAAAAAGCGATTTTCAATTTGAAAATCGCTTTTTTATTACAACATCTTTTGCATAAAAACGCTGTGCAACCATCGCTCAAATTTAAAACCAGATTCTTTAATTGTTCCTACAATTTCAAAACCAAATTTTTCGTGAAAATCAATACTGCTCAAATTTTCAGAATCAATAACACCAATCATAGTATGAAGATTTTGAGCTTTTGCCAACTCAATTAAGTTTTTCATAATTAGTTTTCCAATTCCTTTTCCATGCAAATCGTTGTTTACATAAACAGAATGTTCTACTGTAAATTTATATGCTTCGCGAAACCTAAACTCACTATAATATCCAAAACCAACAACATTGTTATTATTAGTAGCAACAATTATAGGAAAATCTTTTTTTATTTTATCATCAAATATTAAAACCTGATTTTCTAATGTTCGTGGTTTATAATCATACAATGAAGTCGAATTTAGAATATTATAATTAATGATTTCTAAAATGGCAATTGCATCTTCTGCAATATAAGGTCTAATTTCTATATCCATTACTAATATTTGTTATACAAAAGTATAAAAATCATTTGCAACTTTGTAACTTTGTACGTTGTAACTTACCAAAATGATTTATCCAAAAATAGAACTAGCACAAGCAATTATCCAAATTTTTCGAAATAAAGAAATTCAGCATATTGTAATTTCTCCTGGTTCTAGAAATGCACCTTTAACTATTGGATTTGTAAACAATCCTTATTTTAAATGTTATAGTATTGCAGATGAACGTTGTGCTGCTTTTTTCGCTCTAGGAATTGCACAGCAAATTAATAAACCAGTAGCAGTTGTTTGCACTTCTGGTTCTGCATTATTGAATTATTATCCAGCTTTTGCTGAAGCATTTTATAGTGAAATTCCATTAATAGTACTTTCGGCAGACAGACCAAAAAACAAAATAGATATTGGCGACGGACAAACTATTAGGCAAGAAAATGTGTTTGCAAATCATTCAGTTTTTAATGCCAATTTAAATGAATTTCATTCTGATGAAAATGATTTATTGATTAATGAAGCTATTAATAATTCAATTACAAAAAAAGGACCAGTTCATATCAACGCACCATTTGAAGAACCATTATATGAAACGGTTTCTGAAATTTCTATAAATCCAAAAATTATATCTAGCACACTAATAAATTCTGAAATTGAAGACTTTTCAACTTATATAAAAGATTGGAATTTAAGTAAAAAGAAACTAATTGTAATTGGTGGATTAAATCCAAATGAAATTGAGCAAAAATATTTGGATGTATTGGGAAATGAAAATTCAATTGTTGTCATGACCGAAGTTACATCAAATGCACATCACCAAAATTTTATTACCAATATTGATACCATTATTACTCCATTTTCTAATGATGATTTTCTAGAATTTCAGCCAGATATTTTAGTAACATTTGGAGGAATGATTGTTTCTAAAAGAATAAAAACATTTTTAAGAAAATATAAACCCAAGCAACATTGGCACATTGATGAGGTTCGTGCTTATGACACATTTGGTTGTTTAACAAAGCATTTTGAAGTTTCACCCAATACATTCTTTAATACATTTTTTCAAAAAATAACTTCTGTAGAAAGTGATTATCAACATAAAAATCTTGAAGTTAAAAATTTGCGTTTAAAAAAACATATAGAATATTTAAGCAAAATACCATTTACCGATTTAAAAGCATTTGATATAATATTACCAAAATTACCACCACATTGCCAGTTACAAATTAGTAACAGTTCGGCAATTAGATATGCACAATTAAGTTCTATTAATTCTAAGATAGAAGTATTTTGCAATCGTGGTACAAGCGGAATTGATGGAAGTACTTCAACCGCAATTGGAGCTGCAAATGCAAACAATAAACCAACAGTTTTAATAACAGGTGATATTGGATTTCTTTATGACAGCAATGCATTATGGAACAACTATATTCCTAAAAACTTTAAAATTATTCTAATAAATAATGGTGGTGGAGGTATTTTTAGAATTCTTCCTGGTCATGATGAAACTCCAGTTTTTACTACTTTTTTCGAAACATCACACTGTCTAACTGCAGAGCATTTGGCTAAAATGTATGGATTTGAATATAATATTGCAAGTAATGATACATCGTTAGAAAAAGGTATAGAAACGATGTTTTCTCAAAACGAAAAACCAAGTTTATTAGAAGTTTTTACACCAACTTTAGAGAATGATAAGGTTTTGTTGCAGTATTTTAAAGAGTTGGTGTAATCTTTACTTGTAAAATTTAAACATGAAAAAACTTTTATTACTATTTTGTTTACTACCAATAATTTTGTTTTCGCAAAAAAAGCAAAAAGAAAAACTTACAGTTGATTTTGCAACAGGAGTTTATTCGAATATTAAAAAGTGGAAAGAAAATGGACTTACTGCTGGTGTTGAAGTCACGTTTAATGATAAATATCTAATTTATAGCACTAATTTTTTTGTTGGATTTGGAATTAGTAAAAACATAAATAATAAAGATGGTTATTTCCAAGCTTTTTTAGAATCTGATATATTAATTGGGAAAGAGTTTGATTTGTCAAAGTCAATATCGATTCAACCAGAAATTGGAATTGGGTATCTTCACTTAACAAATCATTTTCAAGAAGATAAGAAACATTTAATTTCATTACCATTGCAAATGAAAATTTTATTCTTTAATTACAATGACATTGCAGTAGGTTTAATTCCTAAAGTAAATATTAACAATACTCAAAATAATTATTATCTATTTTTTACAATTAATTATAAATCATAATTGGTCGTACTATATTTGATTATTTATGCATCTTCCAATATCGTTTTCCATAATCACAAAAAATTTCTTCGCCTGATTTTATTTTTCTAATGGCAATTAAACAAACATTTTCATCTTCATCTAAGGTTATTTTACAATTGTTTTTAAATTCTGATTTTATAAATCCTGTTGCATCATTGGCATATTTCGCAAAACAATTGTTGTTTTTGCAATCTAAAATACTTCCATCTAAAAGATTCATAAAATATTGATTCGATTTATTTTTAGTTCTAAGTTCAGCTTCAACATTTGATAAAATTTCGCCTTTAAAAATCGTGACTATTTCGTCTTTATAAATATCAATTGCTGTAAATAATCCGTTGCCAGAATTTTTAAGTTGCGAAGTTTTTATAAATAAATAATCTTCTTCTTCGGCTTGGATTGTATTTTGGTCCTTGTTTGGCATCTGTTTTTTATAATAAATCCAAATATAAACAATTTCATGATATTCGATTAATTGATATTTCACAATTCATAATTCATTTTCGTACCTTTGCCAAAATTACTTTTAGATTATGAAAATTGGTCAATTCAATACATTAACAATAGATAGAGATACTAAGGTTGGTTTATTTCTAACAGATGGAAAAGAGGATGTTTTATTACCTAATAAATATGTTCCAAAAGTATTTGAAATTGGCGAAGAAATAACGGTTTTTGTATACCTTGACCATGAAGAAAGACCAGTTGCAACAACACTTGTACCTTATATTTTTTTAAATGAATTTGCACTTTTAAGAGTAAATTATATCAACCAAGTTGGTGCTTTTATGGATTGGGGAATGGAAAAAGATATTCTTGTACCTTTCAAAGAGCAAGCAAGACCAATGGAAAAAGGAAAACGCTATTTGGTTTATCTTTATATGGATGAAAAAACTAATAGATTAGTAGCTTCAAGCAAAACCAATCAGTTTTTAGATAACGAAACTATTTCTGTAGAAAAAGGTGAAGAAGTAGATTTGATTATTTCTCATATTACAGATATTGGAATTAATGTTATCATCAATCAAATTCACAAAGGATTAGTTTATAAAGATGAAGTTTATGATGATTCTATTAGAACTGGCGACAAAATGAAAGGTTTCATAAAATTGGTTCGTCCTGACGGAAAAATTGATGTAGCTTTAAACAAACAAGGTTTTGAAAACATTGAACCAAATTCAGAAATTATTCTTAATGAGTTAAGAGCAAGTAGAGGTTTCTTGAGATTGAATGATAATTCAAATCCCGAAGACATAAAAACTGTTTTAAAAATGAGTAAGAAAACATTTAAAAAAGCAATTGGACTTTTGTATAAAGAAAAATTAATCGAAATAAAAGACGATGGAATTTATCTTGTAAAAGAATAAATACAGAATTACTTAAACAATTTCAATTTTCGGATTTATTTTTCTAATTTCTTCAAGAAAAATATCACTTTTTATTGGTGATATGAACAAATCGTCAAAGGTGTTATAAGTAATTATAAAACCTTTTGTATCTAATGCAGGTTTCAAAGTAACCGGAACATATAAACCTGAATGTCGTTTTATCTTTTGAATTTTTTCTATATCAATTCTTCCTCTAAATGGTCCAGAACGATACAATAAAAAATGTCTTTTTATTACATATCTAGTATCTACCAAAACCCAAACAATAAATCCTATTACCAATGAAAGTAATATTACTGGTAATATTGTGAGGTTACCTTCTTTAAATCCTAAAACTAAAACTACAAGCATTAACACTACAATTCCCCAAAGGAAAAGTACAGTAAAAGTATTTTTAGAAGACAAAAATCTATTCATTACTTTATTTTTACAAACTCAATTTAGATTTTGAAGCTTTAGTTAATCCATCTTTATGTAATAAAACTGAAATGCTTTTTAATTTTACTAAAGAAACACTCCTATAAATAAAACCATCTTTTACTGTATTATCTTGAGAAATTACTGAATTTGCATCAATGTCTTTTACAGTTTGAAATTGATAAGTTTGTGCAAAACTTCCAAAACCAAAAGAAAGTAAACCAATGATGAAAATAAAATTTTTCATAATGAAATAAAAGTATTTATGCTGTTTAAATTTAAATTTTCGTTTATTTTTACGCTAAAATAATACAAATTATTTTCACAATCGATTTTTAATAAAAAATAGTTTTTTCAATGAGTACAATCAATTGGGTAACAGTAAAAGAATTTGAAGATATTACCTATAAAAAATGCAATGGTGTTGCTAGAATTGCATTTAATAGACCAGATGTTCGCAACGCTTTTAGACCAAAAACTACAGCCGAATTATTACAAGCTTTTCACGATGCACAAGAAGATACATCTATTGGTGTAGTTTTACTTTCGGCAGAAGGACCAAGTTCTAAAGATGGTATTTGGTCGTTTTGTAGTGGCGGTGATCAAAAAGCTCGTGGACAACAAGGTTATGTTGGCGACGATGGTTATCATAGATTAAATATTTTAGATGTTCAACGATTAATACGTTTTATGCCGAAAGCTGTTATTTGTGTTGTTCCAGGTTGGGCAGTTGGTGGCGGACACAGTTTGCATGTAGTTTGCGATTTAACTTTGGCAAGCAAAGAACACGCTATTTTTAAACAAACCGATGCCGATGTAACAAGTTTTGATGGCGGTTATGGTTCGGCATATTTAGCCAAAATGGTTGGTCAAAAAAAAGCAAGAGAAATCTTTTTTCTAGGAAGAAACTATTCGGCACAAGAAGCTTTTGAAATGGGAATGGTTAATGCAGTTGTTACTCATAATGAATTAGAAAATACAGCTTATGATTGGGCACAAGAAATCTTAGCTAAATCGCCAACTTCAATAAAAATGCTAAAATTTGCAATGAATTTGACTGATGACGGAATGGTTGGACAACAAGTTTTTGCAGGCGAAGCAACACGATTGGCATACATGACAGATGAAGCTAAAGAAGGAAGAGATGCATTTTTAGAAAAGCGAAAACCCAATTTTGAAAAAAAATGGTTGCCTTAGTTTAATGTTCAGTGTTAAGTAATCAGTTTGCAGATAACAGTTAATAGATAACAAATATCCAATATCAGTTTTAACATAGTTTGTCACACTGAGCTTGTCATTGTATAGGAATCTTTTAAATTATATTATACTTTTTTATGGAAAATTTTACAAACGAAACAATAGATACCAAGCAACTTCCTAAATTTGAAGATGTTGAACTAACAGCATTGCATCCAAAATATTTAACAGTAGTAATAATAAATTCATTGCTATTTATTACAATTTTAGTAGTAGGTTATTTTGCATTATTGTTTTTTGATTCAAAAAATATAACAACTAAATTTTCAATACAACTTGGCATTGCAACTGCAATAGTTTCAATTTGTATTTTGCTTTATTCAATAATAAGTTTTAAGAAAAAAGCATTTGCATTTAGAAACCATGATGTAATTTTTAGAAGCGGAGTTATTGCAACCAACACTATGGTAATTCCTTATAACAGAGTACAACATGTTGCCTTGCATGAGACTTTTATTTCTAGGTTTTTTGGTTTAGCCGAAGTCGAAATTTTTACAGCAGGTGGAAGTTCTAGTGATATAGAAATACCAGGAATTGCCAAAGAAGAAGCCGAAAATATAAAACAACTTTTGATGGGTAAAATTCAAAAACAATTATAATGGAAGCCAATTTCAATCAGCCACAACGTCAATCTTCAATTGGAGTTTTAGTTATGTTTATTGATTCTTTGCAGAAATTTTCAAGAGCTTTTTTACCTATTTTGTTAATTTGGTTTTTTAAAGCGAAAGATGTGAGTAAAATTTATATTCCACTAGGAATTATAGCGTTATTATTTATTATCGGATTAATTGCTTATTTGAGATATCTAAATTTTACCTTTTATATAGATGATAAAAATGATGAGTTTGTTGTAAATGACGGAATTATCAATAAAACAAAAACAACAATTCAACTTGATAAAATTCAGCAAGTAAATATTCATCAAAATTTAATTCAACGACTTATTGGAGTTTATGCATTAAATGTAGATACAGCTGGTAGTGATAAAAAAGAAGGAAACATCAAAGCAATTTCGCATTCTATGGCTTTGGCTTTAAAATCTAAATTATTAGAAAATGAACTTAACAAGGAAGTTGTATTTAATGATGTTTTAGAATCTGTACAAGTAAACAATCAAAAAACTGAAACTGAACCATTTCTTAAAATCAATTTTCTTAGTTTAATAAAAGTTGGCATTACATCTAATTATGTAAAAAGCATTGGATTAATCTTAACCTTCTTTTTTTCAATAATGGAAAACCTAAGACAAATTGGGAAAGAAGATGTAATTGATGGCGATAAAATTGAAAAAACATTCAATAATTATCCAATTGTATATTCAATTCTTTTATTAATTTTAGTAATGTTTACAATAGTCTTTGTTATTAATATTGGAAGAACATTGATTAAATTTTTTAATTTTACTATTGCTAAGCAAAAAGGTTCGTTGCTTTTATCATATGGATTGATAAATACTGAAAGCACAATATTAAAACCAGAGAAAGTTCAAATTGTTACTATTTCTAGAAACTATTTTCAAAAAAAACTCAATGTTCTAGAGATAAAAATCAAACAAGCAGTTAGTGATGAAAAGAAACAAAAAAAATCTCAAATAGAAATACCAGGTTGTAATGTTATTGAACGTGACGAAATTTTAAAATTAATTTTTAAACAATTACCCGAAAAAGGTACAAAGATGCAACCCAATTTTAGGAAATTAGTTTTTTCAATTTTCTTAACAATTGTACTACCTTTATCAGGATTTTTTTTATTTGGTAATTATGTAAAAAATGAAATTTTGCAGTATTCACATTTTGCAATTGCTTACACAATTTTTTTTCTTGTAATTTTGTTTTTCGGATTTAGAAATTACAGATTATTTATAAGTCAAAATCATATAATAAAACAAAGTGGTTCTTGGGATATTAGTAATGAAATTATAGAAATCAAGAAAATACAAGCCATATCAACATCACAACTATTTTGGCATAAAGGACTAAATATTGGTTCGTTAACAATGCACACAGCCGCTGGTAATGTATCATTTCAATTAGGGAATTATAACAAAATTAAAGAATACGTAAACCTTTGGTTGTATGAAATTGAAACTTCAAATAGCAATTGGATGTAGATTTAAGAGAAAAGAAAATAGAACATAGAAAAAAGCTAATTTAAAAAAAAATGTTAAGTGTATTTGATTTCAATATTATTAACTTTTAAACTCATAAACTTTTAAATATTTTTAAAATGAAACATTGGATTGAAGCAGCACGAGTTAGAACATTACCACTTTCTGTATCAGGAATATTGGTTGGTAGTTTTTATGCAATGGCGCAAGGATATTTCAACTGGAAAATTGTAATTTTTGCTCTATCTACTACTTTGGGATTACAAATTCTTTCCAACTTTGCCAATGATTATGGAGATGGAATCAAAGGAACAGATAACCAAGACAGAGTAGGTCCAAAACGAGCCATTCAAAGCGGATTAATTTCGCCAGCAGCAATGAGATATGCAATTTTTATTACTGCATTTCTAACATTTTTCTCGGCAATGTTGCTAATTTATTTTTCTTTTAAAGGAAAATATTTAATATATTCCTTTATGTTTTTTGTTTTAGGAATCCTAGCCATAGCATCGGCTATTAGATACACTGTTGGTAAAAACCCATATGGTTATAGAGGTTTAGGTGATGTTTTTGTTTTTACTTTTTTTGGAATTGTCAGCACTTTTGGCATTTATTTTATGTTTTCTAAACAAATAGATTGGTTGCTTTTTTTGCCAGCAACAGCAATAGGATTGTTAAGCGTTGCAGTTTTAAATCTTAACAACATGCGAGACGAAGAATCAGATAGAAAAGCCAATAAAAATACTATTGTAGTAAAAAATGGTGGAGTTTGGGCTAAAAAATATCATTTTACACTTGTCATTTCTGCAATGGTTTTAGTACTAGTTTTTGCAGTTATTTTTGATTATTATAGAGATCCAAATCCAGGTTTTAATTTTGATATTTATTTGTTTTTAATTTCATATTTGCCATTATCATCACACCTAGTTAGAGTTTCTAGAAACAAAGAACCAAAACTTTTAGATCCAGAATTAAAAAGATTAGCACTAAGCACCTTTTTATTGTCAGTACTATTGTCATTATCACTAATTTACTTTTTGTCAGATTTCTTTATTTATTATACAAATTAATCATGAAAATAACATTCTATGGTCATGCCTGTGTAGCAATTGATGTAAGCGGAAAACACATTCTAGTTGATCCATTTATTACTGCAAATCCAAAAGCGAGTCACATTGATATCAATTTACTTAAAGCAGATTATATTTTATTAACGCATGCTCATCGAGATCACATTCTAGATGTTGAAGCCATTGCAAAACGCACAGATGCAACAATTGTTTCAACCTATGAAGTTGCTACACATTTTGGCGATAAAGGTTATAAATACCATCCAATGAATCATGGCGGAAGTTGGCAGTTTGATTTTGGAAAAGTAAAAATTGTAAACGCAGTACATTCAAGTTCTTTTTCAGATGGTTCCTATGGCGGAAATCCTGCAGGATTTGTTATAGAAGGCGAACACAAAAAAATCTATATTTCTGGCGATACAGCGTTAACTTATGACATGAAACTAATTCCTTTGCGAACAAAGCTAGATTTAGCAATACTTTCTATAGGAAATAATTTTACCATGGATGTTGATGATGCTATAATTGCAGCCGATTTTGTAGAATGCGATAAAATACTCGGAGTGCATTATGACACTTTTGGATATATAGAAATTGACCACGACCAAGCCAAGAAAAAATTCTTTGATGCCCAAAAAGATTTAATGCTGCTAGAAATAGGTCAATCAATTAATTTGTAACTATTTTTTTTGAAGCGAATGGCACAAGAATTGTTATAAACCATTTTCCTGCTTTGCGCTCTATCTTTGCTGTCTTGAAAAAATCAAGACAACAAAGGATGCCACTACAATCTGGGCTAACAAGTAATCGTATTGAATAAAATCCAAATGCAAAACACACTATTTTTTATAATTTCATTATTTTCTTTTTTAATCTCGTTTTCTCAAACCTCAGATGGTTATTGGGACAATATTAGAACCACAAATGAAACCATAACTTTAAAAGCTGGCGAAAGAAAAGCAATAAAAACAGCCAATTTTCCAGAAGGAACAACCGAAGTTGTTTATAGAATTACTTTACTAGACGACAACCAAAAAACATCTAGTAGTTTAGTTTCTGTTCTCAAATCAATTCCAGATCCAACAGGAATTAGTCAAGGTGCAGCTGGAGCCATTTTTTTACTTTCAACAATATCTGGCGATGATAAATGTAAATATTATGTATTTATAAACAATTTATATTCAGATAATTATACAAAAAATGGCAAAACTACCAATGCTTGTGTAATTCAAAACACACCAATCAACAAAGAAGCAAAATTACTTTCTACCAATGCTACTTGCTTATCAGAAACTACAGAAAATTTATATTTTGCTTTCGAAAGTGATAATTGGGTAATGAACCAAAAAATAGTTTTAGAAGTTGTTCCTTGGGTAAATAAAAAAGCTAGTCGTGGTTGGAACTCAATTACTAAAAAAGAATTATTAGACATTGCTCAAAAACAAGAAGTTGTAAAATATTTGTCCAATAAAGACCAGTTTTACGGTTTCTTTATTGAAAACTTTACCAATAAATATAAATATAGCGAGTACAAACAAATGCTCTCTATCGAAAAAAATAAAGCAATAGTATTTATCACCGAAGAAAGTTTAAAAAAATCTGGCGAAATTGAAAAGTATTATAATTCAATAAGAGCAAAATCATTGCAACTCTTTAAAGAAAATAAAATTGATGACGCAATAGATTTGATACAAACAGAAATGATTGCTAAAAACCGTGCAAATTATAAAGATTATGGTGTTCTAGGAGATTATTATTTGTTTTCTAAACAATTCTCTAAAGCCGAAGATGCTTATAATAATGGTTTAAAATTAAATGCTTCTGAAATTAATTTTAAGCTAAATTTGGCTCATATTTACATGTTTACAAATCGACTCTCAGAAGCCAAAGAAATTCATAAAAAATATTCGAACCAAAGTTTAATTTCAGGAAAAACTTGGATTGAACAAGTGAAATTCGATTTTTTAGAATTTGGTAAAAAAGGTTTTTCCAAAGATAATTTCAAGAAAATCTTGAGAGTTATTGAATAATTTATAATAATTATAATTTTTTGAAAGCAACTTGTCAAAAATATTTTCTCAACTTTAAGCAGCCATCTGGAACTTCTCGTGGTGTTTTAACACAAAAAGAAACATGGTTTATCATTCTAGAAAGCAATGGTAAAAAAGGAATAGGTGAGTGCGGAATTTTAAGAGGATTGAGTATTGATGATAGAGATGATTATCATGAAAAATTAAATTGGACATGTAAAAATATTCATCTTGGAGAAGAAAAATTATGGCAAGAATTGATAGAATTTCCTTCAATTCAATTTGGTATTGAAATGGCTTTTCAATCCTTAAAAAGTGAAAATCCGTTTCTTTTATTTCCATCAAATTTCACAAATGGCACAGAGTCAATTGCAATAAATGGTTTGGTTTGGATGGGAGAAAAGCAGTTCATGAAAGATCAAATAGAAGATAAAATTGCACAAGGATTTAGTTGCATAAAATTAAAAATTGGAGCATTAGATTTTCAAAAAGAATTAGAATTATTACACTATATAAGACAAAATTTTGACGATAAAACTATAGAAATTCGAGTAGATGCTAACGGTTCTTTTAATGAAACTTTAGCTTTATATAAATTAAATCAATTATCTGGTTTTAAAATACATAGCATTGAACAACCAATTGCAAAAAACAATACTGACACAATGTCAGAGCTTTGTAAAATCACTCCAATTCCCATTGCGCTTGACGAAGAGTTAATTGGAGTTTTTTCTATAGAAAAAAAAGAACAATTGTTGCTAAAAATTATGCCACAATACATCATTTTAAAACCTAGTTTGATTGGCGGATTTCAAGGTGCTAAACAATGGATTAATCTTGCACAAAAATACCATATTGGTTGGTGGATAACTTCTGCCTTAGAAAGTAATATTGGATTAAATGCAATTGCACAATGGACATTTCTTCAACAAAATAAAATGTATCAAGGATTAGGAACAGGAGGATTATATTCTAATAATTTTGATTGTCCGCTCGAAGTTGATAAAGGTCAATTATGGTATCGAAAAAATAATAATTGGCAAGTTGATTTTAGTTAATAAAGTGTTTTAATAAAATAATAAATCAACATTTTTATTTATTTTAGCCAATCAATTTATTACTATGATTTCTGAAACACAATTCCAAAACGAGTTACAACTTATTATTTCAAATGCCATTCGTGAAGATGTTGGCGATGGTGATCATTCTTCATTAGCATGTATTCCATCAACTGCTCAAGGTAAAGCTAAACTATTAGTAAAAGATACCGGAATTATAGCTGGTGTTGAATTTGCCAAAATGGTTTTCAATTATGTAGATAAAAATTTAAAAGTAGAAACTTTTATCCATGATGGAAGCCAAGTAAATTATGGCGATATTGTTTTTCATGTTTCTGGAAGTTCACAATCTATATTAAAAGCTGAAAGACTAGTTTTAAATTCTATGCAAAGAATGAGTGCTATTGCTACTAAAACTAAAAAATTTGTAGAGTTATTAAAAGGAACTAATACCAAAGTTCTTGATACTCGAAAAACTACACCAGGATTTAGAGCATGCGAAAAATGGGCAGTAAAAATTGGTGGCGGCGAAAACCATAGATTTGCATTGTATGATATGATAATGTTAAAAGATAATCACAACGACTTTGCTGGAGGAATTACCAATGCAATAAATAAAACCAAAGAATATTTAAAAATCAACAATAAAGAGCTAAAAATTATCGTTGAAGCTAGAAGTCTAAATGAAATTGATGAAATTCTTAAATCGGATGGAGTTTATAGAATTCTAATAGATAATTTTAATTTTGAAGACACAAAAGAAGCAGTAAAACGAATAGGAACTAAATGCTTAACAGAATCTTCGGGAAATATAAATGAAAAAACCATTAGAGAATATGCCCAATGTGGAGTAAATTTTATTTCATCTGGAGCATTAACACACTCAGTTTACAATATGGATTTAAGTTTGAAAGCGATTTAAGTTTTAAGATATAAGCTTTGCGACTTTATTCTCGAAGCTTCAGAATTATTGACAAAAATATATGAGTATAGAAATAGAAGATAAGTTATTAAATAAACCAATTCTTAGGCAATTAGTATTGTTTACAAAGAACATAAAATTGCCTTGGCTACATGGCTTGTCCTTCTATGATTTAATGGAAATGTATATTACCGGAA
>NZ_JAYVFH010000164.1:0-6093 GCF_043773265.1 Flavobacterium sp.
TCATCCTTTTTACACAGGTAAATCTAAACTTATTGATACTGCAGGACGTATTGATAAATTTAAAACTAAATATGCTAAACACGCTAAATAATTTTTTAGCAAAATATATTTTAAAACCTTTCAATCTTTTGGAAGGTTTTTTTATGCCACAAACTTTTGTAACTTTGTACAGTACAGACGAAGCATTGCTTCGTCTCTAACCAATCAATTATGAATTATATTTTATTTGACGGAACCGTTCGCAATGCACTTTTGCCATTTACCTTTACTCGTCCTGTTGCAGATATACGCATCGGAATATTAACTATTCGCGAAAAATGGGAAAATTATTTAGGTTCAACCACAACAACTTTAACCGAAGAATATCTTTCTGAAAAGTTTCCAATGGTAGAAATGGAAGAGAATGTAATGATTAATGCATCGTTTCTTCCAAATGATATTTTATCTGAAATGATAAAAAATCTTGAAATGAATCAAGCTATATTTAAAGGAGAAGAAGTAATTGCATTTTTTACAAATGATACACAAGAAGAAGTAGATTTTGATACCTACGAAATAATAGATTTCAGCGAAGATTGTTTACGACTAGAACATACTTGGGATATTTTTGCCAAAAATGATGCTGCAATTCGCGAAGATTTTGAGTTGTTAACCGAAGATAGAATTTCGCAACCTATTCCTAAAACTGTAAATGTTATTGCACCCGAAAATATATTTATTGAAGAAGGAGCAAAGCTTGAATTTGTTACTCTAAATGCATCAACTGGACCAATTTACATAGGAAAAAATACTGAAATTATGGAAGGTTCTGTAATTCGTGGACCATTTGCACTTTGCGAATTTGGAAGAGTAAAATTGGCTTCTAAAGTTTATGGCGCAACAACTGTTGGTCCACATTCTGTAATTGGTGGTGAAGTTAGTAATTCTGTTCTAATGGGATATTCTAATAAAGGTCATGACGGATTTTTAGGAAATTCGGTTTTGGGTGAATGGTGTAATATTGGAGCAGACAGCAACAATTCGAACCTTAAAAACAATTATGAAGAAGTGAAATTATGGAGTTATGAAACTGAGAATTTTGCCAAAACTGGTTTGCAATTCTGCGGCTTAATGATGGGAGATCACAGTAAATGTGGCATAAACACAATGTTTAATACAGGAACCGTAGTTGGCGTTTCCACAAATATATTCGGTTCAGGTTTTCCTAGAAATTTTGTGCCAAGTTTTTCTTGGGGTGGAAATTCTGGATTTACAACTTATTTAACTAATAAAGCATTTCAAACTGCCAAAATTGTTATGGCTCGTAGAAATGTTGAATTTACCGAACAAGATGCCAAAATCCTTGAACACGTTTTTGAAACTACCAAAAAGTGGAGAAGCGAGTGAATATATAACAATTTGAAAATCGATTAAATAAATTTTTATAAATAAAAATATCCGATAATTTATATAATACACTATGTAAATTATCGGATATTTTATATTATATTATATTGAAATTATCAGATAATATTAAAATAAATATTTAAAATATTGGATATTATAAAAATAATTATACCTTTGTGCTATGGTACGAAGAAAAAAACAACTAGTTATTTCTAAACATTTATCCAAAAAAGAATTCACTATTCTTGTTGGGCAAAGACAAATAGGTAAATCTACACTACTAAAACAAATGTATGAAGATTTGAAACTAAAAGGTGAAACGTGCTATTTTTTAAACCTTGACCGAAAAGATATTTTGGATGATTTAAACATGAATCCAGAGAATTTATTTAAAATTTGTCCTTTAATTGATGGTAAAAAAATTATTGTTTTTATTGACGAAATTCAATATCTTGATGATGCAACCACTTTTTTAAAATTGTTATTTGATGAATATAATAATCGATTAAAAATTGTTGCTACAGGAAGTTCGGCTTTTTACATAGACAAACAATTTAAAGATTCACTAGTTGGAAGAAAGAAAATTTTTCAAATGGGAACTTTAGATTTTGAAGAATTTCTTCATTTTAAAGGTAGAAACGACTTAGTAGATGAAATTGCTAAACTCAAATCAAGAAAAGCTACAAAGTCCATTCACGAAAATTTACTTTGGGCATATATGGATGAATTTGTCAATTATGGCGGTTATCCTGCTGTAGTTTTAGAAAATAATATTGAAGAAAAACTAGAATTATTAAGAGAAATTCGTGATTCATATATAAAAAGAGATTTGCTAGAATCTGGAGTTACAGACGAAACTAAGTTTTACAGAATGTTGATGCTTTTGGCAAGTCAATCTGGAAATATGTTGAATGTAAATGAAATTTCAAATACTTTGCGAATGACAAATTCAACTGTAGAAAACTATTTATATGTATTGCAAAAATGTTTTCATATTACAATAGTTAAACCTTTTTATAACAATTTACGAAAAGAGTTGACTAAAATGCCAAAAGTGTATGTTCACGATTTGGGTTTGCGTAATATTTTAATAAATTATTTTGCACCAATTGAGCAACGTGCAGATAAAGGATTGATTTTAGAAAATTTATGCTTTAGAGTTTTATCTCAAAATTATGAGCAAGATCAAATAAAATATTGGCGAACAGCAGATGGAAATGAAGTCGATTTTATTGTTGAAACTCAGTATTTAAAAGGTTTTGCTGTAGAAGTAAAGTTTAATGAGCAAGAAGCTAGACTTTCTAAATTCAAGAAGTTCATCAGTAATTATCCAGATTTTCCTTTAGAATTCTGGTGGTGGAAAAAGATGAATTTGATAGTTTAATTTTTCAAAAATGTTTTTAGACAAAGATTCACAGATTTTTAAAATTATTTAATCTGTGAATCCTTGGCTATTTTATTTTAATTTTTTAACTAAATTTGCAATCTCAATTTTTTGACAACGACCTGCCTGTCGGCAGGCAGGCTTCATTAATTGAGCTTACTTATGGAAAATAAAAAAAAAGTTGCCTTCTACACTTTAGGATGCAAATTAAATTTCTCCGAAACATCTACTATTGCTAGAAATTTTCAAGACGAAGGTTTTGAAAGAGTTGATTTTGAAGAAGTTGCAGATATGTATGTAATCAATACTTGTTCAGTGACAGAAAATGCCGACAAACAATTTAAACAAATTGTAAAAAAAGCATTAAAACTTAATGACAAAGCTTTTATTGCAGCTGTTGGTTGTTACGCTCAATTAAAACCCGAAGAATTAGCTGCGATTGATGGTGTAGATTTAGTTCTTGGAGCCACAGAAAAATTTAAGATTACCGATTATATTAATGATTTATCCAAAAACGATATGGGCGAAATTCACTCGTGCGAGATTGGAGAAGCCGATTTTTATGTAGGAAGTTATTCCATTGGCGATAGAACTCGTGCTTTTTTGAAAGTTCAAGATGGTTGCGATTACAAATGTACTTATTGCACAATTCCTTTGGCACGAGGAATTTCTAGGAGTGATGCATTGGAAAACGTATTGCAAAATGCATCAGATATTTCGAAACAAGGAATTAAAGAAATTGTTTTAACAGGCGTAAACATTGGCGATTACGGAAAAGGTGAATTCGGAAATAAAAAACATGAACATACTTTTCTTGATTTAGTAAAAGCTTTGGATGAAGTTGAAGGCATTGAGCGATTAAGAATTTCTTCTATTGAACCTAATTTATTGAAAAATGAAACCATCGATTTTGTTTCAAAAAGTAGAACATTTGTTCCGCATTTTCATATTCCGTTACAATCAGGAAGCAATGAAATTTTAGGTAAAATGAAGCGTCGTTATCAACGAGAAGTTTATACTGATAGAGTTGATAATATTCGAAAAGCGATGCCAAACGCTTGCATTGGTGTTGATGTAATTGTTGGTTTTCCTGGAGAAACTGATGAACATTTCTTAGAAACTTACAATTTTTTGAATGAAATGGATATTTCTTATTTACACGTTTTTACTTATTCTGAAAGAGACAATACCGAAGCTGCAACAATGGAAGGCGTTGTTCCAATGAATGTTAGAAACAAACGAAGCAAGATGTTGCGAGGTTTATCAGTAAAAAAACGTCGTGCTTTTTATGAATCTCAAATTGGAACTAACAGAACAGTACTTTTTGAATCTGAAAATAAAGAAGGTTACATTCACGGTTTTACAGAAAATTATGTAAAAGTAAAAACGCCTTGGAATCCTGAATTAGTAAATACTTTACACGAAATTAATTTGACTAAAATTGATGAAGATGGAAGTGTTCGAATGGAGTTTTTGGAAGTTAATGTTTAATTTGGAATTGTATAATGTATTATCGTAAAGTGTAAAAATTGTAACAAGATTAATTACATTCTGAGATTATTACATAATGACAAATTAAATACTATTTTACACAAATTTATATCTTACAATTTTACAATATACATTCTACAATTTTCTAATACTTATAATGAAACCGAATTTTAGTAATTCTAAAAACAGTCTCACTATATTGTTCTATAAATTCAAATTTATTTCTTCCCGGTTGTTTTAAATCTATTATAGAATTAGCATCGATTTCGAAATACAAACCGTTTCCTTCCATCATAAATTTGTTGCCTTTTTTGCGATAAGCTGAACGTTGAAGTGTAAATTCTGACAAATTCCATGTGGTTAGTTCAGCATCAAAATCGTCTTTAACATTGGATATGCCAATTGTTATTTCAGTTTTGCTTCCATAATATTTTTCGATATTCTCAAAAAACGAAATGACTTTTTGTTTAGTTTCATCAGAATTCATTTTATAAAGAAAGTAAAAAAAAATTATTTTTTCACAAATTTGTGATTATAAATTTGTCCGTTATCATTTATATTAAGTAGGTACAATCCTGATTTTAAGTTTGAAACATTCAAATTATTGTTTAAACTATTTTCAGAAAAAACAACCTTTCCACTTACATCATATATTTTTGCATCAAAAATAAAAGTATTCTCAATAAATAAAATTTCGTTTACAGGATTAGGATAAATAACAATTTTAGGTAACACATTTTCATTAGTACCTAAATTTGTAAAAACCAAATTATCTAAATAATCCGCAACACTATTGGTATTAAGGTCGTCATCTAAAACAGTTCCATTAAAGTTATAATCTTCATTAATAGTTAATGTAGTATCACCATCGTCATCGCTATCTTTATAATTAGAAACAAAATCATTATCTGTGTTATCATCAAAAAGAATTAAATTCGAATTTAAATCCTCGTTTTCATTCAATACTGTATCATTATCATAATCTAAATTCAATTCCACAGTTTTTAAAATATGGCAAGAAAAATTATAATCTAAATCAGCTTGGTTGTATTGAATTCCAGTACCAGAATATTCTAATTTTAAACTACAAAACTGTTCAAATGGAACTTGGTTAGTATAAATAGAAGTTAAAATTGGATTAGTGTTGTTAGATCTATCGATTTCAGATGGATATAAAGTAAAATTATAACCAGATAAATCGTAACCAACTTCGCTTAGAGCATAGGACAAAACGTAGTTTAAATAATAATTTATTTCAAATGGAACATAACCATCATTATCAATGTCAATTTTATCAAAACTTCTGCATCCTGCTGGACCAGGAATTTGTCCAATAACGTTAAAATTTATAATAAGGAATAGAATTATGTACTTTATATTCATTCAATTATATTTTTATTCCTGGAGGAAGCAAATCTCTATAAGTAGTGTTTTTTCTAAAGAAAAGTGCAATTTTAGGTAGAATAGGAACTACTTTTAATTTACGTTCATAAGCAATTTCCATAATATTTTTTAACAAATCGTTTATAAATTCTTCATTTTCAAAACCTTCAGGAACATTAATTCTTGTTAGAAAAATTTTCTTTTCTTGAAAAGAATATTCAAGTGAAACTAACTTTCCGTCAACCAAAGTCTCAAATTGTCTAGCAAATGTATTGTCTTTAATTTCCATTTTTTCTAAAATTAACTCTGAGTTCATAATCAAGTGGAATAAATAAATTATTTTTATGCAAATTTCGGAATAATTTATGGATAAAGCCACCGAAATTCGTTAAAGTTATGAGCAAAATTCAAGTTTATTTTATGCCAGGATTAGCAGCTAGTCCAACTAT
>NZ_JAYVFH010000165.1:0-3220 GCF_043773265.1 Flavobacterium sp.
AAAAAAATGAGCTAATTTTTTTTAAAATTATATTTAATACAATATTATATAATGAATTCTAAAGTCGGAAAAACTGAAACAGCGACTATAAAAACTGAAAGTAAGTAAACTTAAATCAATATATTATGAAAAAATTATTTTGTGGTGTTACAACCTTGGCTTCGTTAATTCTAATATTTTTAATTCTTCAATCTTGTGAGAAGGAAATTGCAAATGATCAATGTACAACATGTGAAAGCAAAGATTATGTTTTATCTGAGACTAAACTTTTAACAAAAGATTTTACACTAAAAAAATTTACGGACAAACAAAGTGGCTATACCTTTATGTATAAACAACAGGAAGATTTTAATGAATTAAGTTATTTGTTTGATGAATTAAAATTAAAAAAGATTGAGCTTGAATCTATTTTAGGAATAATAGTTTTTACAAAAAATCAAGAAATAAATAAAAAGCATGAATATAACATTAAAAAAAAGGATATAAAAGGAGTTTTATTATACTTAAAAAAATAACAAAACAAAATCATATATTGCAAAATTATTTGAAAACAATAATGAAACATTTAATGAACATAAAATATCAAATTCAATATCAAATAATATAACATCCAACGACATCCATAATATTTCTAAATTATTATTTAAAGAAAATAAAACTACTTCAATATCTTTTATTAACTTTAATAAACTATCAAACAATGATTACGAAATTTCTGATTTACAAAAAAAAATAAGTACTGAAATCTCCTTATCCAAATTACCTGCGTCAGATAATTTTATAGATTATGTAGATGGAGGAGGAACTGGAAGTGGTTGTAAAGAATACCCTTGTTTTATGAATAGTTCAAATGGTACTTGTACTGGAACAGCTTTTGGTTGGAGTTGTAAAACCTCAGCTTCATGCGGCAAGAATATGCTTCAGAAAAAATTAGTAGATGCTTTTGTTAATTATGACTATATAACTATTGACAATAAACTTATTTCCTTTAGAGACAACTATTTAAAAAAAATAGCTGGTGGTCAGAATGTAATTCAGTACTATTATCAATTGTCGGAAAATTTACCTCTTGACAAAATAGATTTGTCATTTTGTAAAAAAACATTTGATTTAATAATAAATAAGATTATACCTTTGTGTTCAAAACTTGAAGAAAACCCTAACTTAGAAACCAATATTTTGGTAGATAATGCTACAAAAACAGAACTAATAAATTATCTTAAAGAAATTAAAGAAATTTACAACGATTCTAATTCTAAATCTAAAATTGATTTGTTAATAATTGAAATTGACTCAATGTCTAATAAATCAAATGATTATATAACAAAAAATTTATAATAAAAATGAAGCCATTATTTTTATTCCTTTTTATTCTAACTAGTTTTTCTTGCTCTAAAAAAACATATGTTATTTATGGAAAATATGAAACGAGTAAAGAAAAAACATTTAATAGGTTATTAAACAATTTATCATTTAAAAGTTATTATGTAGGAATTGAAATAATGATAAACAGTGACAGCAGTTTTGAATATAAAAATTGTTCTCAAAAAATTAATGGTTCTTGGAAGATTTCGAATGATAGTCTTCAACTTTTTTGTAATAAAAGAAAGTTTATTATTGATAGTTTAAACAATTCTATTAAATATTCTCAATGGACAAAATGTGATAGTTTGCCATTAGTTTATAAAATAAAAAGAAATCACTTAATAAGAGAAGAAAAAATAGAAAACAAAAGTGTTTTTGAAAATTTAAAAAAAAACCAATTAAAGTAATTTGATAAATAAAACTAAAGGTTCGCAATAAAAAAGGCGAACCTTTTTTTAACCCTTCAACTCCAATTTTTCAGCAAAATATTCACAGAAATCTTTCATGGTATTTGCCATTTTTTCATCATGAGTTGCGCGTTCAAAAGTGTCTGCCATTGCAACTAAAGTCTGATGAAAAAATATTTTCATTTCGTCTACTGGCATTTCTTTAGTCCATAAATCTATACGCAATGTTTCTTTGGCTTTACTGTCCCAAACAGAAATCAATATAGCTTTGGCTTCTTCTAATTCAATTCCGCCATCTTGTGCAGTCCAAAATATTTTTTCGGGCACTCTATTTTCGTCTAGTGCTACTTTAAATTTTATTTCAGATGTTTTAGTATTACTCATTCTTTTTGGGTTTGTATTTAGATTGTTCGAAAATGGTTTTTGCATCCATTTTTATTAATTGTTGTACTGTAACTTTAGGATTGTTTTCCATAAAAGAACGAACAATTTGCCAACCAATATATTGTCCTATTCTTCCTGGTGATTCGTTGTCTATTTCTAAATAAAATTTAGAAAACGGTGCCATATAAATAAATTGAGCTGGTAGTCTTGAATTAGAACTATATAAATATTGTTTTTCAATAAAATACGTCCAAATAAATGCTTCATTTTCTTTACTCCAAGTAATTTGCTCTGGTGAATATCCAATTTTTTCTGCATCAGTATATTTATCAGCAAGTAAAACATCTTTAATATACAATTGTTTTCCATAATAAATCATTTCAGAAAGCAAGGTTTTATCTTCTGCCTGAGGAACAACTCCTAATGAAAAACTTGAAGCAACTTCTGGCAGCATTTGACGTTCCTCAAAATTATTAGCTATATATTCGGGAAAATCAGCATAAAAACGGTGTTTTGCTCCCAAAAATAATTCTAATGAAATTAATAATTTATCATTGGCGTAGATAACCTTGTTATTATAATCCATTTCACCTATAACTGTATAAATATCTGGAGTTTTAATGGTTGGAAAATAATATTTAATATGCTTGAAAAGTTCTTCAATTTCATCTTGTTTGGAATTAAAGTTTTTGTATTTATTTTCAACTTCTACATATAATTCTCTCCATTGCGGATGTTGCATTTTGTCTAACCAAACTTGATCTGGAGTACCTTCTTGAAAAAAATCTGGAAAATTATTTTTTACGGTTTGCAAATCGGATGGTTTAGTATCAAAAAAAGCTTGCTCAAAACGATGTAACTTCATTTCTACAGGAATTTCTTCAACGGCTTTTTCAACTTTGCTTTTTTTATCGCAAGAGAAAAACAAAACAGAAATTGTTATTATAAAAATGTATTTTTTCATTCTAAATTTTTATTATTTTTGCAAATATACATTACCCAATATTAAATCTTCTAAATAAAATGCCTAAAAAAAGCACAATTAAAGTTGACAAAGTAAACGA
>NZ_JAYVFH010000166.1:0-14158 GCF_043773265.1 Flavobacterium sp.
AACAAAATCAATGGTTTTGACGAAGATTACTTCATGTATGTAGAAGATGTAGATTTTTGTAAAAAAATTGCTAAAGTTGGTTTAAAACGTGTTTTTATGACTAGTATAAGTTACATTCACTTTGTTGGATTCAATACCAATAAGAATCCAATGTTGGTTAAAGGATATAAAATATACATCAAAAAACATTTTTCGGGAATTCAAAAAATTGTTATTTCAATTATTTTACAAATAAACTCTTTTGTAAAAAATATAAAATTAGCTTTAAAAACCAATTAAATCCCTATTTTTGGGCTTTAACTAAATTTTAGAATGAAGATTAACAAAAGCAGTTTTTACAGAGCACTTTTCATTGTGGTACTTTTATCACAAATATATCTTCCGTCGTTTAAAATTAATATTTTTCTACAAATAGCAGTTTTATTAGTTTATTTTGGGTTAGAAAAACCAAAACTTTCAGTTAGATTATTAAAAACAATAATACCTGTTTTTCTGATTTTTATTTTAGGATTTTTAGGCATGTTAATTTACAAAAACCCTATTGGATACGCACTTAAAGACGTTTTTCACTTTATAAAACCATTGCAAGGAATTCTCATTGGTTACTTTTTCTTTAAAACCATCAACAACGATAAGCTTTTTATTAAAACCATTGTAAAAACAGGTTTTATATCGGCAATAATACATTTTTTTCTAATTTTATTTTTCACCAATTTATCTTCGGGAACTGTAAACGAAATTAGATCTCTTACAAAAGATAATTTTTTAGAACTAATTGCAATTTTCTTTTTAGGATACTATAATTTTTTTTTCAATGATAAATTATTTAATTCTAAAGCTAAGTCCAAAGCAATTTTCATAGTTTTGTTACTATCATGCATCTTATATTTTTCAAGAACAATGATGGTTGGCGCATTAATTTTCTTTTTCTCAATAAAAGGTTATACTAAAATAACTTCTAAATCAATTACAGTAATTGGAATTGCTTTTTTAAGTGTAATTTTACTTTACGGATATTTATATTCTGTAAAAATTGATAGAAGTAAACCAGGATTAGAAGCGTTTTTATACAAAATAAAAATTGCTCCCGAAGAATTGTTTAAAACCAATATTGACAGAGATAACCACGAAGACCTTTGGGATCATTGGCGTGGTTACGAAGCAAAAAGAGCTTTTGCATTAATGAACGACAAGCCATTAAGTTATTTATCTGGAACTGGTTATGGTTCGTTAGTAAATTTAAAATTTAAAGCACCATTAGGCGAAGCTAAAGATGATGGAATTAAATATATTTCAGAATTGCACAACGGTTATCCTTATGTATTGTATAAAACAGGAATAATAGGATTAATTTTATACTTAACATTCCTTTTGGGATTGTATAAAAACATTTATTCAAAAGTATCGTTTGAAGCTATTTTTATTTCGGCGTTAGGAATTTTTTATTTATTTACAACATTAACAATAACAGGTATTTATAATACCAACGATACAACAGTTTTTGTTTTAGGAGCATTATTATTTGGTTTAGCAAAATCACAAAAAAAGCAAGTAGTATGATTAAGAAAGTTTTTCAAAAGTTATTAAATAAATCTGGCAAAGATTATAGTATTGATATAGATATTCCAAATGGTTTATTTATACATATTTTAATTAAAAGAATTTTAATGCTATTAAGAGGAATTATTTTTTTAAGAAAAAAAGTTTATTTAGGTAAAAGATGTGTTTTGCTTAATAAAAACAACTTTCAATTTGGTAAAAATGTTACAATAGAAAAAGACACAATTCTTGATGGTTATGCCAAAAACAAAATTGTACTTGGAAACGGTGTAAAAATTGGTTCTTTCTCAAATTTAAATACCACAAGCCACATGTCTAAATATGGAATTGGTTTAAAAATGGGAAATAACTCAGCGATAGGAGATTATACACATTTTGGCGCAGCTGGTGGAATTGTTATAGGAAACGACGTAATTATGGGTTCCTACATAAGTTTTCACTCAGAAAACCACAATTTTAGCGATACCTCCAAACTAATAAGAGAACAAGGCGTTACCAATAAAGGAATCGTTTTGGGAAATAATATTTGGGTTGGAGCAAAAGCTACTTTTCTTGATGGTTGCGTTGTTGGTAATAACTGTGTTATTGCAGCTGGAGCAGTTGTTAACGGAGTTTTTCCAGACAATGTTGTGATTGGTGGAGTTCCTGCAAAAATTTTAAAGACTATTGAATAAATGAAAAACATACTTTTCATACATCAATCGGCAGAGTTATATGGTTCTGACAAAACATTATTACTGTTGTTAAAACATCTTGACAAAAGCCAGTTTCATCCTGTTGTTGTTTTACCATTTGATGGACCACTAAAAAGAGAACTTGAAAAAGAAAACATAAAAGTAGTTATTGCTCCAGTATTAAAGCTTTATCGAAAAATGTTTTCGCCCAAAAACCAATTAAATTTTTTTAAAGATATTAAAAAAGCGTTTAAGGTTCTTGATGAATTAAACAAAGAACACAAATTTGATATTATTTACTCTAATACTTTGGCTGTTTTACTAGGTGTTTTTTATGCAAAAAGACGAAAAATTAAACACATTTGGCATGTGCATGAAATAATTGTTCACCCTAAAATAATTGCTTCAACTTTCCCAAAACTATTATACAAATATGCCGATTCTGTAGTTTGCAATTCAAATGCGACTATGGATAATCTTATTAAAAGAGAAAAAAGATTAAATAAAAAAGCTTTAGTGATTCATAATGGTATTGAAATGCATAAAGATGATTCAATAACTATTTTAAAAACAGATTTTGGGTTTAATAATAACGACATAGTAATAACTTTAATAGGAAGAATAAGTAGATTAAAAGGACATAAATACTTATTAAATACTTTTATAAAACATTTTAATCAAAGTGATAATTTGAAATTATTATTTGTTGGTTCTCCTGTAGAGGGACAAGAATATTATTTAACTGAAATAAAACAATTTATATCGGACAATAAATTAGACAAAAAGGTAAAAGTTCATTCTTTTACAAAAGAGTTATCTCAAATATGGTCAATTACTGACATTGCTGTAATGCCATCTACAGAAGCAGAATCTTTTGGTCTTGTTGCCGTCGAAGCTATGCTTGCCAAAAAACCAGTAATTGGTTCAAATCATGGTGGCTTAACAGAAATTATTATTAACAATGAAACTGGCTTTTTGGTTGAACCAAATAATGAAATAGCACTATCAGAAGCTCTTGTTAAACTAATTGAAAATCCAGAATTAAGAAATTTATTTGGAGAAAAAGGATATAAAAGAGCTGTTAAAGAGTTTTCTGTAATTAAATATATTGAAAGTTTTGAAAAACTTTTCTTTAAAATAGTTTAAAAGAAAACATATAATTAAGCATTTTTAATTAATTCTATTTCCTTATTTTTGCCCACAGAAAAAGAAGAAAATAAATGAAAATTGCCATTTTAGGAACTCGCGGTGTGCCCAATTACTACGGAGGTTTTGAACAATTTGCAGAATTTTTCTCGGTATATCTTGTAGAAAAAGGTCATGAGGTTTATTGTTACAATTCGCACAATCATCCTTTTCAAGAAAAAAGCTTTAATGGTGTAAACATTCTTCACATTAATGATCCAGAACACAAACTAGGCACTTTTGGTCAGTTTATTTATGATTACAACTGCATTTTAGATTCCCGAAAAAGAAATTTTGATATTATTCTTCAACTTGGTTACACTAGCAATTCTATTTGGTTTTTTCTATTGCCTAAAAAACCAATTATCATCACTAATATGGATGGTCTTGAGTGGAAACGAACCAAATATTCGAAACCAGTTCAACAATTCTTGAAATTTGCCGAAAGATTGGCAGCCAAAAGCAGCGATTATTTAGTGTCAGATTCTATTGGAATTGAAAAATTCCTGAAAGAAAAATACAAAAAAGACTCAACTTATATTGCTTATGGTGCAGATCCTTTTTCAACTCCAAACGAAGCTACTTTATTAGAATATAAATTAGAAAAAGAAAACTATAACATGATCATGGCACGATTCGAACCAGAAAACAATCTTGATATGGTTCTTGAAGGTGTTGCACTAAGTAATGATAAAACAACAATTTTGGTTATTGGAAAACACGAAACCAAATATGGCGAATACCTAAAAAATAAATTTAAAAATAATACCAACATCAAGTTTCTTGGCGGAATTTATAATCTAGAACATTTAAATAATCTCCGTTATTTTTCTAAATTATACTTTCACGGACATTCAGTTGGTGGAACAAATCCTTCTTTGCTAGAAGCTATGGCTTCAAAAGCTTTGGTAATTGCACACGGAAATGATTTCAATAAAGGAATATTAAAAAACAACAGTCATTATTTTATTAATTCAACTGAGGTTAAGAATATATTGGAAACAGTCAAAAAAAATGATAACTTGCAGTTAATTGAAAACAACTACCAAGCAATAATAAAAGAATTTAACTGGGAGAAAATTAATGATCAATATTTACAATTATTTGAACAATGTCTTTCTAAAGGTAAAAAATCAAACAACAAATAACACGTTTGAATTTTTACTTACATTAGTTCTCATAACAATTCCGCTTCATTATAGATACAACAGTTCTTCGGTAATTTTACTAACGGCATTTTCTATTTATAAAGCAAAAGAAAATAAATTTAAAATTCAATCACAGCTTTTATTTCCAGTTGCATTATATTTATTAATGCTACTTTCACTGCTTTGGACAATTGATTTCGATTTAACTTTTCAGGCATTATTAAAAGAAATCACTTTAGTATTACTTCCTTTTAGTTTTTTTATAAACCCAATTTCTAGAGAAGCTAAAAACAGAATACTAATTATTTATGCTTACTCAATTTTTGTGTTTTCAATAGGAGTTTTAGTGATAGCGACATATAGGTTTTTTATTACTCAAGATTCTTCAGTTTTTTTCTACCACGAGTTAGTCACCAAAGATGTAAATGCAATTCATGTTTCGTGTTATTGTACAATAGCTTTCTTTTGTTTTCTAATTAAATCAAAAAAAACAATTTTAGACAAATTTGCAATTGTACTATTACTAGTAATGATTTTCTTATTATCGTCTAAAAACATTATTGTAGTTTTTTTTATATTATTATTTTTATTTATGTTTTTTAATAAAAAGAAAACATTCAAAAAAGTATATTTTTATGTTGGATTTATTTCTTTATCACTAATACTACTATTGTTTTTCAATAAAATAAAAGAACGATTTGAAATTGAAATTAAATCCAATGTAACCAACAATTCAATAAATGAAGCCATCAGCAGTAAAGGATTAGTTTATAATGTAAGTATTTATGATGCTTGGAACCAAGAAAAGTTTTCTGGCAATGATTATTTTCCAGGAACAGCTTTAAGAGTTTATCAAATTAGAATTTTTAAAGAATTACTTCTAGAAGAAAATATTTTTTTTAATGGTTATGGTTTAAACGCATCTTGGAAAAAAATTACACAAAAACGCATTGAACACAATTTGCATGAAGGATACGAAAGTTTCAATTTTCACAACCAATATATTCAAAATTTTGCCGAGCTTGGAGTAGTTGGATTTATACTTTTGGTCATAATGGTTTGCTTAACATTAAAAAAAGCAATAAAAAACAAAGATTTTATACATTTTTCTTTTGCAATTCTAATGATAAGTTTATTTTTGACAGAATCATTTTTGTGGCGACAACGCGGAGTTGTATTTTTTATAACAATGTATTGTCTTTTTAATTCAAAAACGATTATAAATAATTTGATAAAAGAAAAACCTAAAACAACATGAAAAGAATATTAATAACAGGCGCAGCTGGGTTTTTAGGATCACATTTGTGTGACAGGTTTTTAAAAGAAGGTTATTTTGTTATAGCAATGGATAATCTTATTACAGGCGATTTAAAAAATATTGAGCATCTTTTTAAAGAAAAAAACTTTGAATTTTATCATCACGATGTTACAAAGTTTGTTCATGTTCCAGGAAATCTTGATTATATACTTCATTTTGCTTCACCTGCAAGTCCGATAGATTATTTAAAAATTCCGATTCAAACCTTGAAAGTTGGTTCGCTTGGAACACACAATTTACTTGGTTTGGCGCGTGTAAAAAACGCTAGAATTCTTATTGCTTCAACATCTGAAGTGTATGGCGATCCATTAGTTCATCCACAAACAGAAGAATATTACGGAAACGTAAACACCATTGGACCAAGAGGAGTTTATGATGAAGCCAAACGTTTTCAAGAATCTATAACCATGGCTTACCACACTTTTCATGGTGTAGAAACTAGAATTGTTAGAATATTTAATACTTATGGACCAAGAATGAGATTAAACGATGGTCGTGTAATTCCTGCGTTTATTGGACAAGCACTTCGTGGCGAAGATTTAACTATTTTTGGCGACGGAATGCAAACACGTTCTTTCTGTTATGTAACCGATCAAGTGGAAGGAATTTTTAGATTACTACATTCCGATTATGTTTATCCAGTAAATATTGGAAATCCAGATGAAATTACCATAAAAGATTTTGCAGAAGAAATAATAAAATTAACAGGCACAAATCAAAAAGTAGTTTACCATCCATTGCCAATAAACGATCCGTTACAAAGACAACCAGACACTACAAAAGCTAAAGCAATTTTAGGTTGGGAAGCTAAAGTGAACAGAGAAGAAGGAATGAAATTAACTTATGATTATTTTAAATCATTATCATCAGAAGAATTATTAAAAGAAGAACATAAAGATTTTAAAGGATACATCCATTAATTTATGGTTTCAGGACAAACAGGTAGATATTCTAAGTACATTAGACCAATAAGCATTGGTTTTGATTTAATTATAATAACAATTTTTAGTTTATATTTCTTCAAAGATTTAAAATTAAATACTACTTATTATATATTATATCAAAGCATAACATGGATAATTATTGCATTCCTAGTTAAGTTTTATGATGTTTTTAGATTTACAACACCAGTTGAAATTATTACTAAACTAATAAAACAAGCAGCTATTTTTTTATTGATTATTATTGCTTTTTTTCCGTTTGCAAAAACCTCAATTTTTAGCGGAAAAGCAATTGCTATTTTTACAACATTTAGTTTTCTTACAATAATATTATTTAAATATTTTTTATTTTATTATTTAAAAAAATATAGAATTGTAACAGGAAGCAACTTTAGAAACGCAGTTATTATTGGTTACACTCCAGAATCAATTCGATTGAAAGAAGTTTTTGATAGCCGACAAGATTATGGATACCGTTTTCAAGGTTATTTTTCAGATAAAAAACAAAATCCAGAAATAAAAGGTAAAATCGACGACCTAAAAGAATTTGTTATTCAAAATAATATAGACGAAATTTATTGTTCATTGAATGAAATTTCAAATGATCGACTCAAGGATTTAGTAGAATTTGCTGATGAAAATAATAAATCAATAAAATTTATTCCAGATTCTAAAGAAATTTTCTCTAAAAATTTAAAAGTAGATTATTACGAATTATTTCCAGTTTTATCATTACAAAAAACACAGCTTCACAACCCAACAATAAAAGGAATTAAAAGAGCATTTGATATTTTCTTTTCTTTATTTGTGATAGTTTTTATTCTTTCGTGGTTAATGCCACTAATTGCAATTCTAATTTTGATAGAATCCAAAGGACCAATTTTCTTTAAACAAGGAAGACCAGGATTAGACGAAAACGAATTTTTTTGTTATAAATTTCGTTCCATGCAAGTTAATGAAACAACTGAAAAAGAAGCATCTAAAAATGATCCACGTGTAACTAAAATGGGTAAATTTATGCGAAAAACTAGCATTGACGAATTACCTCAATTTTTTAATGTTTTAATGGGCGATATGTCTGTTGTTGGACCAAGACCACATTTATGGTCACAAAACAAGTCGTATGCAAGCAAAGTAAAAAAATACATGGTTCGTCATTATGTAAAACCAGGAATTACAGGTCTTGCCCAAGTAAAAGGTTATCGCGGCGAAATTGAAACAGATGAAGATATGATTAACCGAATCAAATTTGATGTTTTTTATATAGAAAATTGGTCAATTGTTATGGACATTAAAATCATAATTCAAACCGTAATAAACATTTTTAAAGGCGAAGATAAAGCGTATTAAAAAACATCTTTTTCGATTAAATATTTCATTTGATGGTCTAAATTGAAAGTTTTTTTAGTGTCTTCAAATATTCTTTTTTTCATCAAATCCAATTCTGATTTACTTATTTTTGAAATTGATTTTAGTTTTTCATTCAAATCCTTATAATCTCCAACTTGTGCAACCCAACCCAAATTATTTTCTTCAACAATAGTTTCACCTTCGCCACCACCAAAATATAAAATTGGAAATCCAAGCGAACCATATTCGAAAATTTTTGAAGGAACAGAACCATAAATTCTAACTTTTAAAGGAACAATTGCAATATCAAACGTTTTTAGTTTTTCGTGTAACTCTTTGCGATCCATCATTCCATGAAAGAAGATGTTTTTACCTTTTTCAGATGAAATTAAAGCTTCTATTAGTTTTTTTTCGGCACCATCGCCAAAGATGTGAAACTCAATTTTGTCATCCTGTAAGGATCTAAAATCTATTTTTTCACACATTTCATAAACACCTTGTGCAATTCCTAAAAGTCCTGCATAAAAGATTTTTATTGGTTGGTTTTCTTCAGTAATCAAATCTAAATTCTCAACTTTATGATTGGGAAAGTTGCGGTATAAAAAACATTTTTTATCAGGAAATAATGATTTTACATGCGTTATAATTTCATTAGATTGTCCAATAATTAATGATGCTTTTTTATAAATATAACGTTCTAAAAATATCGAGAATTTATGCGAAAACGAATTTTCTTTCAAAGCTTTCAATTCAATAGCTGCCAAAGGCCAAAGATCTGAAATATTGAGAATTATCTTTTTGTTTTTTAGTGAAAGCACAAAAACCGAAATAAATGAAAGTAATAATGGTGGCGACTGAACGACTACTTTTGAAGGTGTTTTTTTAAATAATAAATAAAAAAACAAACTCAACGAAAAAGACAAAACCGAAATAATTCTAACAATCAAATTTTTGCTTACACTTGGATAAATCCATAACCTTTTCACGGTAATGTTATCACGATTCTCTGTGACAGAAAATTTACCTTTATATTCTGGAAACAATTCACCTTTTGGATAATTTCCCAACGGACAAATGACAGAAACTTTATAATTATTTTGATGCAATTTCAAAGCCAACTGCTCAATTCTATTGGCAGCAGCGCCTTTTTCTGGTGGGTAATAATTGGATATGATTAAAATTTCTTTCATTTATGCTGAATTTATTTCAGCATCTGCTGAACTTGTTTTATTATAACTTTCTACCACAAATTACACAAATTTTTACAAATTCTGAATGCTTAATTATTTCACAAATTTCCATAAATATTAATTAATGCTGTAGTGAAATCAGTATTTAATTCTTTTTAAATTCTAACTCTCAGTAAAATTTTACCAGTTATAAATTCGTGCTAATTCGTGAAATTCATGTTTAACTTTAGAATAATTTAATTGTGTATTTATTTACAAATTCGTGAAATTCGTGTCTAATTTTTTTAACAAAATAGCAATAATTCTATCTGATGCTTTTCCGTCCCAAAGTTCAGGAATTCTATGCTGACGAAAGTCAGTATCTTTCAATTTTTTATAAGCATTTTCAAGATTTTCAACAGTAATCCCCACCAAATTATTAGTTCCAATTTCAATAGTTTCTGGTCTTTCGGTTGTTGTTCGCATGGTAAAACACGGAATTCCTAAAACCGTAGTTTCCTCAGAAATGCCACCAGAATCTGTAATCACTGCAAAACTGTTTTTTATCAAATACATAAAATTCAAATAACCTTGTGGTTCTACAAATAAAATGTTTTTCAAATTCAAATTGGTTTCACCCAAAATTGCTTTCGTTCTTGGATGAATAGGGAAAATTATTTTTTTATCGCCAACCATTTTATCAATTCCTTCAAGTAAATCTATCAATGATTTTTCCTCATCAACATTTGATGGTCGATGCAAAGTCAAAATGATGTAATTTCCAGTTTCTAATCTAAATTCTTTCCAAAAACTCGGAGCTGAAATTCTATCTAAATTCTGATATAAAGTATCAATCATTACATTGCCAACAAAATGAACATTACTTGAATCAACACCATTTTTCAATAAATTTTCTGATGCTAAGGTTGAAGTTGTAAAAAAATAATCGGTAATACTATCAGTCACAATTCTATTAATTTCTTCGGGCATTGTCATATCTCCAGAACGAATTCCGGCTTCAACATGCACTACTTTTATATTCATTTTCTTGGCTACAATTGCACAAGCCATAGTTGAATTTACATCGCCAACTACCAACACTAAATCACAAGAATTTTGAAGTAACTCTTTTTCAAAAGCAATCATAATTGCACCAGTTTGCTCGGCTTGCGAACCACTTTTCACTTCCAAATTAGCATTTGGATGCGGAATATTCAACTCCTCAAAAAAAGTATCACTGAGGTTTTTATCGTAATGTTGACCTGTGTGAACCAATCTAAAAGAAATAGTTTCACCTTCCGATTGTCGTTTTTCAATCGCTTTTATAATTGGTGCGATTTTTATAAAATTTGGTCTTGCGCCTGCTATTATTGTTATTTTCATTTATTCTGAATTTATTTCAGAATCTTTTCATCATCTGAATTGTATTGTCAATCTTGTTTCAGTATCTCAACTATTTTAAGATACTTATTTATTAATTTTCTTCAAGGTCACAATTTGTGACCTTGAAGAATTATTTCTTATAACCAATTTTCGTTCTTGGTTTTGTGTCTTCTTTTTTCTCGGTCAATTCATCTAAATAGCTAAAAACCAATTCAATATTCTTATCGTGGTTTTCTAATTTCTTTTGAATCTGCAATATATCAATTTTTAAATCGGTAGTATCCAAAAGCATCTGACGTACTTTACTGAATATCCGCATAATTTGAATATTTGTCTGAATGGCTTTGTCACTATTTAAAACACTTGATAACATCAAAACTCCATGTTCTGTGAAAACCATTGGTAAATATCGTAAACTCATTTTTTCAGAATTGGAGGTCGCAAATTGCGACCTCCAATTTTCGAATTCTGATTTACTAAGTTCAAACATGAAATCTTCAGGAAATCTAGAAATATTACGTTTAACTTGTTCTTTTAATCTTTTAGTTTCAATGCCATAAAGTGTAGCTAAGTCTCTATCAAACATCACTTTTTGATTTCTAATAAAGTAAATTTTATTAGAAATTAATTCTTCCGAAAGTTGAATTTCATTACTCATAAATTATTCTATATTTTTCTTCAAGGTCGCAATTTGCGACCTTAAACGTCTTGAAGTCACAATTTGTGATATCAAGTTTGTTATTGGAGGTCACAATTTGTGACCTCCAATTTATTTTACCATCGAAACAAACTGTTTCAATTTTCCACTTTTACTTCGTTCTAATTTTTCTTTTCTAGTGAATGTAAAAGTCAAACCACTTTCTAAATAAGTGGTAATTGCTTTTTCAATAGTTAGAATTTGACTTTCGGTTAACTCATTTTCACTTACATATTCGACTTCAAAAGTATCGATTTTTGTTTGTTTTATCACAAATTCTTTTACATTTCCATCGTCTTCAATAATGCTTTTGGTTACGTAATAAAAGGTCAATCCAGGTGCTTTTTTTCCACTTGGAAGAATGGCAACGTCGTTAGTTCGTCCAATTAATTTTTTAAGAATTGGTTTTTTGATGGTGCTTTTTTCGTCTAGAATTCCAAGATCGCCAATATCATATCTAATAAACGGATGCGCTTTGTTGTATAACGATGTAATCACAATTCGACCTTCTTTTCCGTTGGGTAAAACGTTATTGTTTTCATCTAAAATTTCTACAAATAAGGTTTCCGAATTTATTTGCCATTCATCTTTCGGATTTTGAAAAGCAATCAAATCTAGTTCGGAAGCACCATATTCATTGATAATTGGAACTCCAAATTGTTTCTCCATCAATTGTTTATCTTCTTCAAATAACATTTCGGAAGTAACCACACAACATTTCAACGTTGGACAAATAGAGGTTAAAACAATGTTTTTCTTTTGAAGAAATTTGGCAAATAAAACTATCGAAGAAGTGTAACCGTTGATGTAATCGAACTTTTTACACTGAAATTTTTTCAGTGTCTTTTCTAAAACAACATCTGATAAATCAAAAATTGTAAATCGGTAACTTTTCTTTAAAAAGTCTTTAATTCGTTCTTTTTTATTTCCGATAAAATCTAATGGAATTCCGTAAAAACGTGCTTGTAACGACGAATTAAAATTAATTCCAAACCATCCAAATCGGTTGATGATATTTGCCCAAGTTAAGGCATGACAAAATTTATCTTTCGCAAAAATAAAAGGATCACCACTTGAGCCTGACGTTTTATTAACATATACATCTTTTAAAGTAAAATCATTAGAAAGTCTTTCTGATAAAGGTTTCTGAAAATCCTTTTTAGTCATTATTGGAAGTTCATTCCATTTTTTTAATTCAGATTTTCCAACAAATTCTCGATATGACTTGTTGTTTTTTAAATGATAGTCAACAATTTCTTTTCTTTTTTCTATCACATAATTTTCAAATTGGGCTTCAGGAATGGATTGAATTTTTTCAAATTCAGCAATTGCTTTCTTCATTGGAAAACCATTTAGTTTGAGCGATAAATTGAAAAGGTTGAACATTTAAGCTACTTTTTGAATTTCGAATCTTTTTATAGATTGCAATTCTTTTTCTTTAGATTCTTTACCTTCTTCAATATCATAATCGTCTTGAAGCCCAAGCCAAAACTTTGCAGAATTTCCAAAATATTGACTTAATCGTAAAGCGGTATCAGCAGTAATTCTTCTGTTTCCTTTTGTGATTTCAGAAATTCTGGTTTGCGGAATTTTTAAATCTTTAGACAAACGATAAGCACTAATTTCTAAAGGAATTAAAAATTCTTCTAATAGAATTTCTCCCGGATGTATGTTTTTTAGTTTTTCCATCTTTTTCAATTTATTAATGATAATCTATAATCTCAACTCCACTCGCATTTCCATTTTCCCAAATAAAAATTATTCGCCACTGTTTGTTAATTCTAATGCTGTAAAACTCTTTTAAGTTTCCAGATAGTTTTTCTAATCTATTTGATGGCGGAATTCTTAAATCGTTTAAGTCTTGCGAATTGTTTAACATTCTTAATTTTCGTCTGCCTATTTCTTGAATTTCTTTAGATGGTTTTTTTAGTAAAACACCATTCCAAATCTTTTCAGTTTCTTTTGAGCCAAATGAAATTATCATATCTTCTACGTTACTAACGCCAAAGGTAAGTAAAATAAATTATTTTTTCTATTTAAAACAAACTATTTTTGTACCACAACTAAACAGAACAAATTTTAGAAAAGATTTCTTAATACTGAAACACAATCAGTTTAAATTAAGATGAGATTGCTTCGCCAGTTCGAGCAAGCTCTCGGGTCTGAAACAAGTTCAGAATGAACAACACAATGACAATTTTACTACTCGGTTCTGGCGGAAGAGAACACGCTTTAGCATGGAAAATGCTACAATCATCTAAATGCTCTAAATTATTTGTTGCTCCAGGAAATGCTGGAACTTCGCAAATTGCTACGAATGTTAACCTAAACATTTTAGATTTTGATGCTTTAAAAACTTTTGCTTTAACAGAAAAATTACAAATGATTGTTGTTGGTCCAGAAGATCCATTGGTTGCAGGAATTTATGATTTTTTCGCAACTGATTCTGATTTAAATCACATTCCTGTTATTGGTCCATCAAAAATTGGTGCGCAACTAGAAGGAAGTAAAGAATTTGCAAAGGAATTTTTGATAAAACATAAAATTCCAACTGCAGCTTATGATAGTTTTACAAAAGATACAGTAGAAAAAGGTTGTCGATTTTTAGAAACTTTACAACCGCCATATGTTCTAAAAGCTGATGGTTTGGCTGCTGGAAAAGGCGTTTTAATAATTAAAGATTTGGCAGAAGCAAAAGCTGAATTAAGAAATATGTTGGTTCATGAAAAATTT
>NZ_JAYVFH010000167.1:0-2641 GCF_043773265.1 Flavobacterium sp.
AATAATTGCATTTCTAGCAGAAATAAAAGATGGACTACAACCGTCAAGTTTAATAGCATCTAAAACTAGTCTCATTACTTTATTGTTTCCACCAGTTCCAGTATATAAATTAGAATCATAACCATATTTATCAATATAATTCCAAGCTAAATCCCACAATGTTGCTGCCCAAACAGATCCAACAGAATGTACATCTATAAATTCAATTCCATCGGCATCTGTAAAAAACATAGTGTTTGTTGCGCCAAAAGTATGAGGATTTACAGCCATATCTGTAGAATATTTATACCTTCTTATTCCACCACCATCTACAGGTTCATTTTCTGCAAAAGTTCCAATTCCTCTAGAACCATTTCTTGTATCCCCAGTTTTTATTTGCATCATTAACCAAAACCAGTCAGACCAACCTTCTCCTTGTTGTTCTGAACTATCTAAACAACTTCCAGATAATCTTCCAGAAATTCCGTGACCGTATTCGTGAGCAACAATTCCGTTATCAAAATCTCCATCAGTATTTATAAATGAAGATGATTTTTCAAATTTAGCATTTACTGTTTCTGTTTGCATTCTTGTGATTAACTCTTGCCCAACTTCCAATGACACACTTATTGCAGGTATTGTAATAGTTGCATCTGCACCAGACATTCCAATCGCACCAGTATTAACATTGTTAACAATTATTACTCCAATGGCACCAGCATTTTGTGCTGCTTTAACTTTAAAAGCAAAAGTACAATCACCTCTTCTAATTACTACAATCTTACCTGAAATTTGAGTAGCATTTACTACAGGTTGACAAGCATCTGCGCCATCTCCAACTGCGTCATTGTATAAGACTAAATCTGAAACTATTGGACTTGGACTGCTTGGTATTGCAACATTACCAGGACTAAATGAATTGTTTCTTGCAACTTTTCCACCAGCAATATCTGCTGGAGAATTTACTATAAAAAATGGCGGACCAACATCCCATAAATACATTTGCATTCTACCAGAAGTACCATCTGTTGCAGCAGAAAAATTTGCATTATTTAAATTTGGTGTAGCCGCTTGAGAACCATCTTGGGCATCTGCAATTACATAATCGCCTTGAGAACCACCACGACCATAGTTGTTTGCTTGAAAATTTTTATTGGCTTCATTAAATCCGTATTGATACCACAAATCGTGCATTACATTATTCATGTAAAATAAATTAGTATTTGCAGCATTTATATAAGTTGAAGCAACAGCTGAAGTTCCTCCATAAGGAAAATCAAAAGTTAAATTAGGATATGTTCCTCCACTTGGACTTGTACCGTTTGGAGATACTACAGAGCCTGTTCCAGAAAAATCATTTCTAGCCCAAACATTATTACCTCTAGTAATATTATATCTAAGTGTTGCTGATGTTCCGGTTGATGAATTTGTATCATGCCAACCTTTAGGAGAAGCATTAGTAATAAATTCTGGATTTACTACTAATTGTCTTTCTATATGATTTGGACTTTCATAATTAAATGGTATTACTCTGTACTGAGTTGTACCAGGATTGTAAGCTAAATTAGAATTGTCCTTAAAGAAAGTTTTATTAAATAAATCGCTATTTAAGTTATGGTTATGGTTTTTATGATTAGAATCAAATTTACAAGAAATTACTAAATCTCTTTGTTCTAAAATTTTTCCATCTGTAGCATCAACTTTAATTCTCCATAAATGATTAAAATTTTGAGAATAAAATTCATAATCCCAAGCTAATTTTAAAACATTTTCTGTTGTAGTAAAATATATAAGTTTCGCACTTATTGGGTTTTCATCAAGATTTCCGTTGCTTAACTTGTAATCATTTCCTTTACTTTCAATTATTTGAAAAGAAATTAAAGAAGTGTTTTTTAAACTAGACAATGCTTTAACAAAACCAGCTGTAACATCTAAACTTGGTTGCGTTTGATTAATTTTTTGACTAATATTTGCAATAAATTCATCGCCACCATTAATAACTTCTCCATTTTTTATCCAAAAATTAGAATCTGAACTCAAAATTTCTATACCTGAATATTTTTGTTTTACATGGTAGTTAAAAATCCCTGTAGATTCTGAACTAAAATCGTTAACAATAACTAAATCGGCTATGTCTTGATTTTGCAATGCGAACTTTGAACGATTATCGTTCATATAACTTTTTATCTTTTCTAAAGGAGTTTGAGAATATCCTAGAATAGAAAATAAAAATACTACTAATAAAGTAATTTTTTTCATAGGTTTTTGGTAATTAATTAATATAATATTGACACAAACTTAATTTATTTTTAATGCAAAAACAATAATAAAATTTGAAAATCAAAAAATTAACAATTTATGCTGAAATTATTTTGTTGTACAATAGTGCTTTACTATCTGTTAACATGGAAACAAAATGGCACATTAAGAGTAATTTTTCGTATAAACTTTCTTTTTGTAACATATATTTCTCTGGAAGAATATTTAACAATAGTTTATCGTAGTTTGTAGGGTTTCCGTCATCATTATTTAAATATGCAGTAATAAATTTATCTAATAAATTATTAATTATTTGATAACCAGACAGTTCTTTTTCTATAACTTCTCTACTTTGATAAATATTTTTAACGCTAATTTTAATTATATCATCAATTTGTGCTTT
>NZ_JAYVFH010000168.1:0-13030 GCF_043773265.1 Flavobacterium sp.
GGAATGTCTTTATATAAAAATAAGTTTATATATCCTGCAGTTATATCGTGTCCTGCAATTGCTTTGAAGTTTCCTACTCTATATTTAGATTGAATGTAAGGTAATAATTCTCCACCAATAAACTCGAAAAACTTTTCTCCTTTTCCTTCTGGTAAACCAGTAGTTGCATCCATTGTACAATCTTCAAAACGTTCATCATCCTCATTTTGATGAAGTCCAACAATTATTACTTCTGGCAAATCGTCCCAGTAATTTCCATATTTTATTGCTCCTTCAAAAGCATCAAATAAATAATCGCCATCTAGTAATACAATTAATGGATATGTTTTTTTTGAATCTTTACTGTAAGAAGCAGGAACAGAAACCGACAAATCTCGGTACTTGTCCATTTTTCTTGATAAAACACTGTCTTTTACTTTTTGAGAAAACATTGTTATTGAGAAACTCAGTAATAGAAATAGGAATAATTTTTTCATGTTTAGTTAGAGTTTAATGTAAGTTATTATAAACTCAAGCAATATAATAAATTATTTCTTATTAAGAATAGGAAGGAATAAAAATGACAAACCGCCAAGAATAATCATTAATACAGTTTGCGAAGTCCAAGCCAACCATCCAAATGCAATTCCTGCAGTTTTATCTACATGATATAATACAAAAATTTCGGCAATAACTAATGGATAAAAACCAAAACCACTATTAGTAAAACCAATGGTTAAGCTGCCAAATATAAAGGCAATTACAACAGCGCCAAAACCTATATCGCTGGTTTCTTTTAACGCAAAAATTGGAGCATAAAACATTAATAAATAAGTAGTCCAAATAAAAAAAGAATGAAATAAAAACATCCATTTTTTTTTCATTTTTAATATACTTGTCATTCCTTCTATTAATCCAGAAAGTTTTTCTTTTAGTTTGGCAACAATTTTCCAGTTAGAGTACAACCATATTAAGATAAAACAAACAAAAGATACAAATCCTAATGCAAGAAATATCATTAATTTTTGAAAAGGTATTTTGTCTAAAACATATTCTTTTAGTATATTAAACTGAAAAATAAATCCAATAAAGACAAACAATAAAAACAGTATAAAATCTACAACTCTTTCTGCAACAATAGTTCCAAATGCTTTATCAAAAGGAACATTTTCATATTTTTTTAAAACTAATGCTCTAGAAATTTCTCCAGAACGAGGAACTGTAAGATTCATTAAGTAGGCAACACAAACTGCCATAAAATTATTATGAAACTTTGTTTGATATCCTAAATGTTCTAATGAAAATTTCCAACGATATGCTCTAGACCAAAATCCTAAAACAGCAAGAAATAAAGATAGATAAATGTATAAATAATTTGCGTTTCTAAAATAACCTTTTATCTCATTAAGTTGAGAAGTTGTAAAGGAATTATATTGATAAACAATTATCGATGCTCCTAATCCCAAAGGAATAATAATTGATAACCATTTACTTATTGATTTTTTCAAACTATTGTAGGGAATTATTGTTTTCGTTAGGAAAAACAATCCATGGCTTGAATGTTTTTGCCTCTTCAAAATCTAAAGTTGCATAAGAAATAATAATTATAATATCACCAGGATGAACTTTTCTTGCGGCTGGTCCATTTAATGTTATTTCTCCTGAATTTCTTTCTCCGGTTATTGCATAAGTTTCAAAACGCTCACCGTTGTTGATATTTACAATAGAAACTTTTTCTCCTTCAATTAAATTAGATGCGTTCATTAGAGCTTCATCAATTGTAATACTACCGATGTAGTTTAAATCTGCTCCAGTTACTTTAACACGATGAATTTTAGATTTTACAACTTGAATTTGCATGTGGCAAAGTTAAATTAAATTTTTAATTTTAAAGAGAAATTGTATCAATCAATCTTATTTTATTAACAAAAACTGCTATAAAAGCTCTGTATTTCTTGTTTTTACTTTTTCTAATACAAGGCAGCAAAGTTGCTTCGTCTGCAATTTCAAAATATTCTAATTCAAATAATGAATCGTTTTTAAATTGACCAGTTACAAATTCTATAACCTCTTTTGCAGATTTCGTGCCAAAAAGCTGTTTGGCTTTGTTAATAGTTTTATATATTATTTCTGCTTTTTCACGTTGTAAGTTGGTTAATCTTTCGTTTCGAGAACTCATTGCTAAACCATTTTGTTCACGAAATATTGTGCATCCAATAATGTTTACTTTTATTTTTTCTTTTTCTACAAGTTTTTTTACAATCTGCAATTGCTGAAAATCTTTTTCTCCAAAATAGGCATTCGTTGGCTTTACAATATCAAACAATCGTTTTACAACTGTTCCAACTCCGTCAAAATGTCCTTGTCTAAATTTTCCTTCCATTTGATGTTCTAATCCATCAAAATTGTAATGTGTAGATTTGGTATTTCCGTCATAAATATCATCAACAGTTGGTGCATAAACAATAATTTTATCTGAAATTGATTTTATTTTTTCAACATCATTATCTAAAGTTCTCGGATATTTAGCCAAATCTTCTGGGTTGTTAAACTGTGTTGGATTAACAAAAATACTAATTACTGTTTGCAAATTATTTTTTATAGATTCTCGCAATAAAGAAAGATGACCTTCATGTAATGCACCCATTGTAGGAACAAAACCAATTGTAGAATTATTACTACGACTAGCGTTTAGGTATATGTTTAAATCTGCTTTGTTATAAAAAATGAGCATGTTATTTTCATTAAAATAGATTGCAAACTTACTACTTTAGTAATTATCTGCATAAATTTTTGTAATTTTGCATGTTTTTTAATTCTTAGTGAACAAATAATTACATAAATGGAAGATAAGAGGATATTATATGTATCATCTGAAGTGGTGCCTTATTTAGCAGAGAACGAAGTTTCTTTAATGTCATATGATGTGCCAAAATTGATAAATGATCAAGGCGGACAAATAAGAATTTTTATGCCAAGGTATGGAAATATTAATGAAAGAAGACATCAATTACACGAAGTAATTCGTCTCTCTGGAATGAATTTAGTAGTAAATGATGTAGACATGCCATTGATTATTAAAGTGGCTTCTATACCCAAAGAACGAATTCAGGTTTACTTTATAGATAATGATGAATATTTTAAAAGAAAAGCAACTTTTACTGATGAAGATGGAGTATTATATCCAGATAATGATGAAAGAGCAATTTTCTTTGCAAAAGGAGTTGTTGAAACGGTAAAGAAACTAAATTGGGTTCCAGATATTATTCATGTTCATGGTTGGATGGCAGCTTTGCTTCCAATATACCTGAAACATTATTATAAAGATGAAGCACTATTTTCTGAAACTAAAATTGTAAGTTCAATATATAGTCAGTCTTTTGAAGGAACACTTGATGTAGAATTGATCAATAAAATTGAATTTGATGGAGTTCCAAAAGAGGCAATTTCAGATTTATCAGTACCCAATTATGAAAACATAATTAAAGCATCAATAATTCATTCTGACGCAGTAATAATTGCATCTGAAAATCTTTCAGCAAGTTTAACAAAATTTATAGAATCTTCGGGAAAACCTTTTTTACCTTTCGCTGCCAAAGAAGAGTTTGCTCAGCAATACACTTCTTTTTATAAAAGTATGTTATAATAATTTTCAAAAAAAATATGAAATTCAATTCTTTTTTTAAAGCTTCTGTATTAGTAGTAACTGGTTTTTTATTAATTTCTTGTGATAAAGATTTTAATGAAGTTGGAACCAATATTATTGGCGAAGATCACTATGATTTTAAAATTGATAGTACTAAATCTGTAGTTGCCTATAACCAAGCACTTGGAGCGGTTCAGTCTAATAATTTACCAACCAATGCTTTGGGATATTACAACCATCCACTATTTGGAAAAACCAAAGCTAGTTTTGTAACACAAATAGAACTTATTGCTGCCAACCCAACATTTATAAAACCTGCAGAAGTAGTAATAGATTCTGTTTATTTGTATATTCCTTATTTTAGTAAATATAAAAGCACAACAACAGCAGGCGATAAAATTTATGAGTTAGATTCAATATACGGTAACAACACAATTAAATTAGATGTTTTCGAATCAGGATATTATCTTAGAGATTTTGATGCATCAACAGGTTTAGAAGAAGTTCAAAAATATTATTCAAATCAGAAACAATTATTTGATGATAATAAAGGAAATGGTGGACTTAGATTGAATGATGCTAGTGACGAAAAACAAAACGATAAATTTGAGTTTAAAACAACCGAAATTAAACTTCAATATCTAGATGAAGACGCTCAAACAGTTGTAAAAGAAAGATTAGCTCCTGGAATGTTTCTAGAACTTAATGAATTTTTCTTTACTAACAAAATTGTAAATGCACCGGCAGGAAAACTATTAAATAACAATGCATTTAGAGATTATTTTAGAGGATTGTATTTTGAAGTTAATAATTCATCAACCTCTGTAGATCAAGGATCACTTGCATTATTAAATTTTAAAAACGGAAAAATTGTAATGGTGTATCAAGACGAAACTAGCGCTACAAATACAGAAAGAATTAGAAAATCAATCGAATTTAAACTTAATGGAAATTCGGTAAATTTATTCGAACCAGAAAACACTGCAACTAGTACAAATTATACAACAGCTCTAAGTAATAATACGCCAGACACAGCAACTGGCGACGAAAAATTATATCTTAAAGGTCAAAACGGCTCAATGGCAGTTATAGAATTATTTGGAGAAGATGGTTCAGATGAAAATTTAATTCCAGATGAGTTGGATGCTATTATAGATGATGGTTGGTTAATAAACGAAGCTAGTTTAACTTTTTATATTGAAAAAAACGCAATGTTTACTTCTAATGAACCTTATAGAATATATCTTTATGATATGGAAAACAATGTTCCAATTTTAGATTATACTACTGATAGATCTACAAATGCTGCAGACCACAAACTTGATAAAGTAATTCATGGCGGTTTATTAGAAAAAGAAGATATAGATAATGGTAGAGGAACACAATATAAAATTAGATTAACTAATTATTTAAGAAGTTTAATTGCTGATGAAAACAGAAGAGATAATGTAAAATTAGGATTGGTAGTTACTGAATCTATTACTGCAACAACTAATGCAAAACTTGCAAATCCTATAACTACTTACAATGATATTGACTTAACACCAATTGCAAGTGTTATGAATCCGCTTGGAACAGTATTATATGGTAGTAGTTCAACTATTCCTGACGGAAAAAGATTAAAACTTAAAATTTATTATACCAAACCTGACTAATAAATAATAGCTTATGTGTGGAATTGTTGGATATATTGGATATAGAGAAGCTTATCCTATCGTAATAAAAGGATTAAAACGTCTAGAATATCGAGGATATGATAGTGCTGGAATAATGCTTTATGATGGAAAAGACCTAAAAGTTTCTAAAACTAAAGGAAAAGTATCCGATTTAGAAGAGAAATCTCTAAAAGAAATTACAACCAATGGAACTATTGGAATGGGACATACTCGTTGGGCAACTCATGGTGTTCCAAACGATGTAAATTCGCATCCTCATTTATCTAATTCTGGTAATTTAACAATAATTCACAACGGAATTATTGAAAATTATGAGCCATTAAAAAAGGAATTAATAAAAAGAGGTTACACTTTTAAATCAGATACTGATACAGAAGTTCTTGTAAACCTTATAGAAGATGTTCAAAAGAAAGATAATTTAAAACTTGGAAAAGCAGTTCAAGTTGCATTAAACCAAGTTGTTGGTGCTTATGCAATTTGTGTTTTTGACAAACAAAATCCAGATGAAATTATTGTTGCACGTTTAGGAAGTCCTTTGGCAATTGGAGTTGGCGAAAATGAATTTTTCATAGCTTCAGATGCTTCTCCATTTATAGAATATACTTCTAATGCAATATATCTTGAAGATGAAGAAATGGCAATTGTTCGTTTGCACAAACCATTAAAAATTAGAAAAATTAAAGACGATTCATTAGTAGATCCTTATATTCAAGAACTACAAATGAATTTAGAACAAATTGAAAAAGGTGGCTACGAGCATTTTATGCTTAAAGAAATATACGAGCAACCTAATGTTATAAAAGATACTTATAGAGGAAGACTTCATGCTAATAGCGGAATAATTCAAATGGCAGGTGTTGAAGATAATCTCGAAAAATTTGTTCAAGCAGATAGAATATTAATTATTGCTTGTGGAACTTCATGGCATGCAGGATTGGTAGCCGAATATGTAATAGAAGAATTTGCAAGAATTCCAGTTGAGGTAGAATATGCGTCAGAATTTAGATACAGAAACCCCATTATCAACAATAAAGATATTGTAATTGCAATTTCTCAATCAGGTGAAACTGCTGATACATTAGCCGCAATAAAATTAGCAAAAGAAAAAGGTGCTTTTGTTTTTGGCGTTTGTAATGTAGTTGGATCATCAATTTCTAGAGAAACTCACGCAGGAGCTTATACTCATGCAGGACCAGAAATTGGAGTCGCTTCAACAAAAGCTTTTACAACGCAAATTACAGTTTTAACGATGATTGCTCTTCGACTTGCAAAAGCCAAAGGAACAATGTCTAATTCTGATTTTCATAGATATTTACAAGAACTAGAAGTTATTCCAGAAAAAGTAGCCGAAGCACTTGAAGCAACTAACGATATTGCCAAAGAAATTGCAGCAATTTATAAAGACGCACCAAACTGTTTGTATCTTGGAAGAGGATATAATTTTCCTGTTGCACTTGAAGGAGCATTAAAATTAAAAGAAATTTCTTATATTCATGCAGAAGGTTATCCAGCGGCAGAAATGAAGCATGGTCCAATAGCATTAATCGATGAAAAAATGCCAGTAGTAGTAATCGCACCAAAACAAGGACATTACGATAAAGTAGTTAGTAATATTCAAGAAATAAAATCTCGAAGCGGAAAAATCATTGCTATAGTTACTAAAGGAGATACTCAAGTTAAAGAACTTGCCGACCATGTAATAGAAATTCCAGAAACATCAGACGCATTATCACCATTATTAACAACAATTCCTTTGCAATTATTATCATATCATATTGCAGTCATGAGAGGATGTAATGTTGATCAACCTAGAAATTTAGCAAAATCGGTAACGGTAGAATAAATTTTTTTCAACAAAATTTTAAAGGCAAGTGTAAACTTGCCTTTTTTTTTGTTTTTTTTCCAAAAAACATTAAAAAAATACTATGTACGCATAATATATTCATTATAAATCATAAATTATTATAAAAAGTTAAATTTTTCATAATTATCAATTTTTCATTATTTTGATTGTTAATTAATTATTAATAAAAAATAGTTTAAGATTATTATGAATATTAAAAAATATTTGTATTTTGGCTACTTAAACCAACAAAAATTTATACAAATGAAGATTTATTATTTTATTTTGACATTGTTTTTTTGCAGCATTTCTTTTGCTCAAAGTTCAATATCAGGTTCAGTAAAAAACAGTAAAAATGAACCAATCGCTGGAGCCAACGTAAAAGTTGTTGGGGAATCTGCCGGTACTGTTACAGATGCAGATGGAAATTTTGCTCTAAAAACTTCAAAAAAACCACCTTTTACTATAGAAATATCTAGTATTGGTTTTGGAGTAAAAAAATTAGAAGTAACATCAGCTAATCAAAAAGTTGATGCTGTTTTAGAAGATGAAGACACAAAACTAGACGAAATAGTTGTTTCGGCTTCAAGAGCGCCAGAAAGAATTAGAGAATCTCCAGTCACAATCGAAAGAATGGGAGTTAAAGACATTAAAAAATCAGCTTCTCCAACTTTTTATGACGGTTTAGAAAATCTTAAAGAAGTTCAAATGAATACAAGTAGTATGTCGTTTAAGTCTATAAACACTCGTGGTTTTGCAACTGTTGCTAACACAAGATTTTTACAACTTGTTGACGGCATGGACAATTCATCTCCATTATTAAATTTCGTTTTAGGAAATTTAATTGGAATATCAGAAATTGATGTTCAAAGTGTTGAATTACTTCCCGGAGCATCTTCTGCATTATATGGTGCAAATGCCTTCAACGGAATTTTATTCATGAGTAGTAAAAGTCCATTTACTTCTCAAGGCGTTTCTTCTTATGTAAAATATGGTCAAACAAATCAAGTTGCAGCAGGTGCTAATCCTTATTATGATTATGGAGTTCGTGTTGCACATGCTTTTTCTAAACATTTTGCTGCTAAAGCAAACTTTTCTTTTATGAAAGGAACAGATTGGTATGCAACTAATTATGACGATTTAGCTTTTCCAGGTAGAGATAGAAGTCATCACAATTACAATGGTCTAAACATTTATGGTGATGAAGTTTCAACTAATATAAAAAATGTTGCGCAAGGATTGTTAAACGCTGGAGCTATAAATGCAAGTCAATTTGCTGCTTTTAATGCTATTTTACCAAACGAAAATGTTTCAAGAACTGGTTATAATGAAACTGATTTAACAGATAATCAAGTGAAAAATGCTAAAGTTGATTTCTCTTTACATTTAAAGCCATGGGCAAATGATTTTGAAGTTATTCTGCAAAGTAAGTTTGGTTTTGGAAACACAGTTTATCAAGGTGCAAACAGATATTATTTAAATGATTTCTTTATGCAACAACATAAAATTGAGTTTAAAGGCAAAAATTTCTTCCTGAGAGGATATTTTACAACAGAAGATGGTGGAGATTCATATGATATGCGTTTTACAGGAATAAACATCAATAGAGCATGGAAATCAGATGCAACTTGGTTTGGTCAATATGCTGCAACTTATGTTCAATCAACTTTAGCTGGTGCAACTCCAGAAAACGCTCACATTGCAGCAAGAAATATTGCAGATACAGGAAGATTAATTCCAGGAACTCCAGCATTTGACGCAGCTTTCAAAAATGTAATCTCTAATCCAGATGTATTAACTGGTTCTAAACTTGTAGATAATTCTAAAATTTATCACTCAGATGCAAATTATAACTTTAAAGATTTATTAAAATTTGCAGAAGTTCAAGTTGGAGGTTCATATAGAAGATATGACTTAAACTCTTTTGGTAGAATCTACACAGATACACCAGCTTTTGGAGGTATTATTTATGACGAATATGGAGCATATACACAACTTCAAAAGAAATTTATGGAAGACAGATTGAAATTTACTGGTTCTGTTCGTTACGATAAAAGTCAAAATTTTGATGGAAGTTTCTCTCCAAGAGTATCATTTGTATATTCTGCAGGAGAACAAAAAAACCATAACTTTAGAGGGTCATTTCAAACAGGTTTCCGTAATCCAACAACTCAAGATCAATACATAGGGTTCAATGTTGGTAATGCAGTATTAATTGGTTCTGCTCCAGATAATTTAGATCGTTTTTCAGAAACTTTAAATGTTAATACAGCAGTTGGTCAAGCGTTTGCTGGAGGAACAACAGTTGTAATGACAGGTCAAAATGCTTATTATAATTCATATACAGCTTCTTCTGTTCAGGCATTTGCTGCTTTGGCTCCATCAGATCCAATTACAGCTTCAACTTTATTGAAAAAAACTAATGTTGGCCTAGTAAAACCAGAAACTGTAAAAGCTATAGATTTAGGATATAGAGGTCAAGCTAAAGGTTTCTCTTATGACATTAATGGTTATTATAATATATACAATGATTTTATTGGTAACCTAACTGTTGTTTCGCCTTTTTATGGTACAACTCAAGATTCTCCAAATCCACTTGCTGGACCAACTGATCCAGGAGCACAAACTATTCATGCTTTAACAAATGGAAACACAAGAGCTTATCAATTATATACAAATACAAATACCGAAATTAAATCTTTAGGTTTTGGAATTGGTGCTTCAAGAAAAATAATCAAAAACTTTGAGCTTTCTGCTAACTATAATTATGCTCAATTTGATTTTGATCAAGCAAAAGACCCAAGTTTTGAAGCAGGTTTTAATACGCCAAAACATAGAGTTAAAGCTTCTTTAAGTAATGACAAATTATTTAAAAACTTTGGTTTCAATGTAAGCGGAAGATGGAATGATGAATATTTATGGCAATCTTCTTTTGCAGACGGAGTTATTGATGCTGCAACAGTTGTCGATGCTCAAATAAACTATTCTATTCCAAAATTAAAATCAACAATTAAAATTGGAGCTACAAATATTGGTGGTAAAGAATATATTCAAGTTCTTGGTGCAGGAGCAATTGGTCAACAATATTTCGCATCATTAACAATCAACCCATAATAATACAATAACATAAAACACACATAATTATGATAAAAAATATTAAATGGCTATTATTGGTTTCTTTAACCTTTGTAGCTTGTAGCGATGATGAAGATGTAACGACTTATGATACATCAGACGGTTTGCCATTAACAGCAGGTTCTGCAGATTTTACTAAATATGTAGCACTTGGAAACTCTTTAACTGCAGGTTATGCAGATAATGCATTATTCATTCAAGGACAACAAGATTCATACACTAATTTATTATCACAACAGTTTTCATTAATTGGTGGTGGCGAATTTAAAATCCCTTTAATGAATGATAATGTTGGAGGTTTACTTCTTGGAGGAACACAAATTCAAGGACCAAGATTATATTTTAATGGAACTGGTCCAGTGCCAGTATCAGGAACGCCATCAACAGAAATCACAAATCATTTATCTGGACAATTTAACAACATGGGAGTTCCTGGAGCAAAAAGTTTTCATTTACTATCAAATTCTTATGGTAATCCTGCTGGAATTGGTACTTATGCAAATCCATATTTTGTTCGTTTTGCATCTTCAACTTCTGCAACCATTCTTGGTGATGCAGTTGCACAAAGCCCAACATTTTTCTCTCTATGGATAGGAAATAATGATGTTTTAAGCTATGCTACTTCTGGAGGAACCGGTACAAATCAATCAGGAAATTTAAATCCAGCAACTTATGGAGGAAATGATATTACAGATCCAAATGTATTTGCAAGTGTTTATTCTACTTTATTAGACGGAATCACTGCTGGTGGAGCAAAAGGTGTTGTTGCAAACATTCCTTATGTAACTTCGGTTCCATTTTTCACAACTGTACCAACAAACCCAATTCCGGGATTGCCAGCTGCAAGTGCTACATCATTAAATCAATTGTTTGGTGGAATTAATGCAGCTTTAACTGGTGCAGGTTTACCAACAAGATTTGCTACAATTGTTGCTGATGATGCAAATCCAGCAACTATAGAAAAAAATCCATTATTAATTGTAGATGATAGTTTAATAAACATATCAACACAAATAACAACTGCATTAATTAGCGCTGGTTATCCAGCACCAACTGCAGGTTTTATAGGAAATTTATATGGCAGAGCAAGACACGCAAGTAATGTTGCTCCTAATAAAGATTACATTTTATTAACAGCAAGAGGTGTAATTGGAACCACTCAAGCTGGAGTTCCAGCTTCATTTAGTACTATTGGAGTTTCATATCCTATGCAAGACAATACAACATTAACAGCATTTGAAACATCTGAAGTTAAAACTGCAACTGATGCTTTCAACGCATCGATTCAAGCTTTGGCTGCCGCAAAAGATTTAGCTTTTGTTGATGCAAATGCATTGTTAAATCAAGTTGCAACAACTGGTATTTCTGGGAATGGATATACTGTAAAATCAACTTATGTAACTGGTGGAGGATTTTCTCTAGACGGAGTTCATCCTGGTCCAAGAGGATATGCACTTATTTCTAATAAATTTATTGAAGCTATAAACACAGCTTATGGTTCAAACTTTAAAGGTGTAAGTTTAGCAAGTTCAAGAATATTATATCCAGCTTCTTTATAAAATAGTTTGATATAAAATATATAAACCATCAACTTCGGTTGGTGGTTTTTTGTTTATTATTTATAGATTAATTCATGTTGGAGATGTTATGTCGAAAAAAAATCAAAAAACATTTAAAAAAATAGCATTTTACTATTGATTTTCTATTTAGAAAAATTATCTTTGCACTCTGAAAAAAGACATCATTTTTTCATTTCTAAAACGCTATTAAATAAATACATAAGCAATGTCAAAAGCAATAGGAAAAGTTTCTCAAATCATCGGACCAGTAGTTGACGTAGTTTTCAACAGTAAAGATGCTGAATTACCAAAAATTTACGATTCATTAGAAATCACTAAAAAAGATGGGACTTTATTAGTACTTGAAGTACAATCACACATAGGAGAAGATACAGTTCGTACCATTTCTATGGATTCTACAGATGGTTTAAGTAGAGGTACAGATGTAGTTTCTACAGGAAATCCAATTCAAATGCCAATCGGTGCAGATGTTTATGGAAGATTGTTTAATGTAATTGGAGATGCAATTGATGGTTTAGGAAATTTACCAAAAACTGGCGAAAACGGATTATCAATTCACCGTCCAGCACCAAGATTTGAAGATTTATCTACATCTTCTGAAGTTTTATTTACAGGTATCAAAGTAATCGATTTGATTGAGCCATACTCTAAAGGTGGTAAAATTGGATTGTTTGGTGGTGCAGGAGTTGGTAAAACAGTATTAATTCAGGAGTTAATTAACAATATAGCAAAAGGTCACGGTGGACTTTCAGTATTCGCAGGAGTAGGAGAAAGAACACGTGAAGGAAATGACTTACTTCGTGAGATGTTAGAGTCAGGAATTATAAAATACGGGGAAGAATTCATGCACTCTATGGAAGAAGGTGGATGGGATTTATCTAAAGTTGATATGCCCGGAATGAGAGAGTCAAAAGCAACTTTCGTTTTTGGTCAAATGAATGAGCCACCAGGAGCAAGAGCACGTGTGGCACTTTCTGGGTTGTCTATTGCAGAATATTTCCGTGATGGTGCTGGTTCAGATCAAGGAAAAGACGTTCTTTTCTTTGTTGATAATATATTCCGTTTTACACAAGCAGGTTCTGAGGTTTCGGCACTTTTAGGACGTATGCCATCTGCGGTAGGATACCAACCAACATTAGCAACAGAAATGGGAGCTATGCAAGAGCGTATT
>NZ_JAYVFH010000169.1:0-10472 GCF_043773265.1 Flavobacterium sp.
AAACTAATGTTGGAATAACTTCTGTTACTTCATCAGCAAATCCAATTTGTGCTACCGATACAGCAACGCTTACAGCAAATGGTGTAGTTGGCACAAACGCAGTTTTAACTTGGTGGACTGGAACAGGTGGAACTGGAACCAACTTAGGGTCAACTCCAACTATAACAGTTAGTGCAGGAACTTATTATGCAAGAGTTACTGGTGATTGTGGTGCGCCACAAGAAGCAAGTTTTACAATAAATTCTATTGCTCAACCAACTTATGTTAATTTACAGTTTCCAGGATCAGCATCAATATGTAATGGAAGTTCTTTAACAGTTTATGGTCAAGTTTATCAATTAGGAGTTACTCCAGGTGCAGGTTTACAAGGTGCTGGAATAACTGCCGAATTTGGATATAATACTGCCGATACTGATCCGTCAACATGGACAACATGGTCATCAACAACTTTTAATCCTGGTGGTGGTGGAGCAAATAATGATGAGTATCAGTATGCATTTACACCTCCAACAAGTGGAACTTATTATTATACATATAGATACCGTCAAGGAACTTGTGAATGGTTATATGGTGGTTATTCAGGTAGTGGTGGAGGTTTTTGGAATGGAACTACAAATGTAAATGGTCAATTAATTGTTAATCCATCACCAACAGCTAGTATTTCTGGAAATAATGGACCAATTGTTTGTAATTCAAGTGATGCTACTTTTAATCTTGCAGGAACAAGTGGTTCAGTGGTTACCTATAATATTAATGGTGGTTCAAATACAACTGTTACATTAACAGGAGGAAACGCAACAGTGACACTTACTAACGCAACAACTACTCAAACATTAAACTTGGTTTCAGTTATTAGTGGAACTTGTTCTGCTAGTTTAGTTGGTAGTTCAACAATAGCTATTGGTGGTTCTACAACTTGGGTTGCTACAAATGGTGGTGAATGGACAAATGGCGCTCCAACAAGTACTTCAACTGTTATATTTGATGCTAATTATGTAATTTCTTCTGATTTTGATGCTTGTACTATAACTGTTTCTAACAACGCTGTTGTTTCTGTAGATTCTGACAAGGATGTTAATTTATATGGTGCATTAACTGTTTCGTCTGGAAGTTTTACTTTAAATAATAATGCTAATTTAATGCAAAGTTCAACAGTTACTAACTCAGGAAATATTATTCTTAAACGAAATAGTTCTGCTTTAAAACGTCAAGATTATACACTTTGGTCTTCTCCATTAACAGCAGTTGCTGGAGTTCAAACATTAAATAATTTTTCTCCATTAACTCTGTTAAATCGTTTTTATGAGTACAATCCATCAAATAATTTATATGTATCAGTAGTTCCAACATCAACTTGGTTTTCTACTGCTAAAAGTTATTTGATAAGAATGCCAAATAATCATCCAACTTATGCTCAAGTTTGGAATGGTACTTTTAATGGTGTGCCTAATAACGGAAATCAAACTTATACAATGGCTTCTGGTTTCAACGCAGTTGGTAATCCTTATCCATCAAGATTGAATGTTCATAATTTTATTGATGGAAATACTAATATCGATGGATCACTTTATTTCTGGAGAAAAACTAATGATGATACACAACCTTCTTATGCAACATTAACTAAAATGGCTTATGTTGCCAATGGTGCTCTTGGTGGCGATACAGGAACTGGATATTTCAGTTTAGGAAATGAATCAAATTGGGTTGTTAATATTGGTCAAGGTTTTATTGTAAACGCATATAGTGCTACCAATTTGAACTTTAACAATTCAATGAGAAGAAGTTTAAATTCTGCTCAATTTTTTAGATCATCAGATTCTAATGCAACAATTAGCGAAACAAATTTATATTGGTTAAACTTAAATGTGGGAACAGCTTACAGTCAAATGGCTGTTGGTTATACTGCTGATGCTACTTTAGCATTTGATAGAGGAATTGATGGTAAAAATATCAATCCTGAATTTTATCTTACTAGTTTAATTGGTTCAGAAGAATACACCATTCAAGGTCGTCCAGAATTTACTAATACAGATGTTGTTCCTTTATCCTTTAAAGTTATAGCTTCAGGAACTTATTCAATATCGTTAAATAATACAACAGGATTGTTTATTGGTGGAGCGCAACCAATTTATTTAAAAGATAATATAACCAATACTTATCATGATTTAAATACCGGAAACTATTCATTTGTTTCTGATGCCGGAACTTTTACTAATCGTTTTGAAATTGTTTACCAATCAGCATTAGGAGTAGAAAATCCAAATCTTAATAATGTTGTTGTTTATAATCAAAACAATGAAGTAATAATCAATTCAGGTAATGTAATTATGGATTCTGTAAAAATATTTGATATTAGAGGAAGATTATTGATGTCTAAATCAGATATTAATGCAACTGAAACTAGATTGAATGTAGGAAAAACTAATCAAGTTTTAATAGTTCAAATTACTTCTATTGATGGTATAAAAGTTACAAGGAAAGTAATAAATTAATCTAATAATTTTTGTAATAAAAACCATTCAGAAATGAATGGTTTTTGTGTTTATAGCGTATTTCATCGATAAAAATTACTTCTTGTCGAAAATATCAACTAAGTTAAATGTTAAAAAGATAAAAATAGTATTTTTATAAATTAAATTATATTAATCTAATTTATTATCAATGGTTTATGATTCTAAATTAACTTTTTTTTGTTTGAAAAATCCCAACTAAAGAACAAATCCCAATAATGCAAAAAAGTCCAAAAAATAAAATTTTACCTGCTTTTATTATAATAATTTTTTCCTTTTTAGGAATTAATGTAGTTTCTGCACAAGTAAATGCCTATTCATTTTCGCAATCTTATGCTGGATATACCGCATTGACAGGAACTCCTTCTGTTGCATATACTTCACCATGGGATGATCATACAAGTGGAGCAGCTTTTCAAGCTACAATACCTTTTACATTTACATTTGATAATCTTCCTTATACACAATGTTTCATCAGCCCAAATGGATATATCACTTTTGGAACTACACAACCAGTACCAACAACTTATGCTTCAATAGCTAATAATACAAACCATAATGGAGTTGCTTCGGCATTTAATTGTAACCTTGTTTCTAATGGTTCTAATATTGTTTATGATGTTATTGGTGTGGCGCCAAATAGAACATTTGTAATTCAATGGACAGATGCTAATAGAAAATTAGGAGTAACTACTTATCCAGGAGATTTAGATTTTCAAATTAGATTGTCTGAAACAACTAATGTAATTACTTTTTTCTATGGCGATTGCGCGATTCCTGTAGCTGCAACAACACCTGTACCAGTTCAATTAGGGATTAGAGGTTTAAATAATGATTTTGCTCAAGGTAACGTAAACAGTAGAACACAAGGTAGTAGTCAAGTTTGGGGTAATCCTGGAGCAACTGGTTTAGGGAATGCAACAACTAATGTAATATCTAAAAATGATTCCTATCCAGAATTTGGATTACAATTTATATACACTCCAGCTTTAGCATGTAGTACACCAACAGCTTTGCCTTCAAGTTTAATTATAGGCGCAACTAGTATTACAAATAATTCTTTTGTAGGTAATAGTTTTACAGCTGCAACTCCTGCGCCATCTAAATATTTAGTTTTAAGAAGCACTATAAATGTTGCTCCAACAGCAACTAATATTGTAAATAGAACTTACTATGCAAATGGTGCAACTTATGGAAGTTATTATGTAGTTGGAAATAATCTAGGAACAACTTTTACCCAAACTGGTTTAATTTTTAATACAACCTATTATTATTGGATAATTCCTTATAATGATTTATGTACTGGTGCACCTTTTTATAATATGACTACTGTTTTATCAGGAAGCGCTACAACATGTTTCACTCCAACTGTTGCAGTCACACCAACACTTGCAATAAATATTGGAGGAAATAACTTTACAGCTAATTGGTCTGCGGTTATTGGAGCTACAGATTATAGAATAGATGTTTCTACTAACAATACTTTTACCGCAATTCTTCCTGCATATTCTAATCTATCAGTTGGTTTAGTAACATCTTTTAATGTTTCTGGACTATTACCAACAACTTTATACTTTTATAGAGTAAGAGCAATTGGTCCAGGTTGTATTTTAAATAGTAATACTTCATCAGCAACAACAACTTGTGGTTATTATACAATTCCTTATACCCAAAATTTCAATACTTTTCCGCTTAATATAATTCCAACATGTTATGCTAGAACAGATTCTAATTTAGATGGTGTTCAATGGGAAACACAATCAATTAATGCAGCTTCAGCACCAGTTTCTTTGCTTATAAGAAAAAGTGCATCGCCAACAACAGCAATGAATGATTGGTTTTTTATGCCAGGACTTAATTTAGTTGCAGGAACTTCATATAGATTGACTTTTAAATACAATACAGGTACTTTAACTACTACTACCGAAAATCTTAGAGTTCGACTTGGAAATGCTCAGTCAGATATTGCAATGACAGAAACTTTACTAGATTTAACAAATATAAATAATACTGTATATCAAGTTGCAACTTCAGATTTTATTGCAGTTTCCTCTGGAGTATATTATATTGGTTTTCATGGTGATAGTGATGCCAATCAAACCCATATTGCAATTGATGATATTAGTGTAATTCCATCACCAAATTGTTTTGAACCATTAGATTTAACAATGTCAATTATTGCAGCAACAACCGCTACTATTTCATGGACAGCTGCAGCACCTGAACCTTCAAATGGTTATGAATATTTTATTTCAACTTCTAGTACACCACCAAATGGAGCAACAGTTCCAACAGGATCAGTAGGATTTGGTATAAATACAGTTAATTTAAGCTCATTAGTTCCAAGTACATTTTATTATATATGGGTAAGAGGTAATTGTGGACCAACCGCAAAAAGTATTTGGTCTATAGAAGAAACTTTTAATACAGAATGTTCTATTCCAACAATTACAAGTACAACACCAATTACAAGATGTGGTTTTGGTACTGCAACGTTATCGGCAGTTCCAAGTGTTGGCGCAACAATAAAATGGTATAATTCTATTTCAAGTACTGCAATTTTAGCTTCTGGAAACAGTTATACAACACCAATTATTGGTGCAACTACAACTTATTATGTCGAAGCAAAATCCTTCGGTTCTGTTGCAAAAGTTGGACCAACAAGTCCAGTTAATCAAGCAGGACTTTTAGGAGTTCAAAATTATCAAGCTTCAATAAATTTTACTGTAACTTCTGACACTAGTTTACTTTCATTAGATATTTTTCCATTAGTTTCAGGACAAACAGGACAGTTAGTGTTAAGAAATTCTTCTAATGTAACAATAACGACATTAAATTTTACAACAACAGTTTCTGGTGGAGCAACACCTCAAGTGATTCCTATAAATACTATTCTAGTTCCAGGAAATTACAACATATATTTTGCAACATTGCCTGCAGCTGGAGTTAGAATGAATACTACAAATGCTTTTTATCCTTATACATCATCAGTTGCCGATATAACTGGAAATTCAATCGATAATACCTATAATATTGGTATGTATAATTGGAAATTTACTACAGAATGCTTATCTCCTAGAATTCCAATAACTGCAACAGTTACATCACCACCAAGTTTAACAATAAGTTCACCTTCGAGTATAATATGTGATGGAAATGTAACGCCTACAGTCTTTGTAGTTGGTTATGCTGCATACAATTCTTTAGTTTGGTCACCAAATACTGGAATATCTGGTTCGTTTGCTACTGGATTTACATTTAATCCTACGACAACAACAACTTATACATTAACTGCAAATCAAACTTCTGGAAGTTTTTGCGGAAATATAATTACACATACAGTAACAGTTAATGCAGTTCCTCCAGCAATTATGGTTGTTCCAAGTGCTGCAACAATTTGTCAAAATTCTATACAACCATTAAACGGAAGTTCTGGCTCAAGTACTGCCGTTACAATATTTTCTGAAAATTTTAATGCTGCAACTAATGGTTGGACAGTTGACAATACCTCATTTGGTGGTGATACAAATGCTTCTCAATGGACATTAAGGCCAAGCGGTTATAGTTATAGTAGTTTTACCTATGTTGCAACTTTTATTAGTAATGACAGCTCACAATTTTATTTGTCCAATTCCGATGCGCAAAGTGCAGTTCCAGGTGTTTTAACTAGAACAACTCTTACTTCTCCTAGTTTTAACCTTGCTGGCTACACAACAGCAAATTTAAATATTTGGCACTTTTTAAGATATGTAACTAATGATGTTGATTTAATAGAAGTTTCAATAGATGGAGGAACAACTTGGATAACAATAAAAAGTTATAATACAGCACAAGGAAATGCAACCAATTTTGTAAATGAAAATATAAATTTAGCACCTTATCTAGGAAATGTAAATGTAAAATTGAGATTTAATTTTAAATCAGAATGGGGTTATACTTGGGGAATAAATAATGTTTCTATAACTGGAACTTTAGCCGCAGCATTAACATGGACACCAATTACAGATTTATATACTAATCCAGCAGCAACAATTCCATATACATTAAATACACCTTTGAGTGTAGTGTATGCTAAACCAACTTCAACTATTACTTATACAGCAACATTAACTGGTTCTAACGGATGTTTTACATCTAATACTACAACTCTAACAATAGTTCCAGTATCTACTGCAGGATTGCTAAGTAGTAGTCAAACAATTTGTTCAAACTCAGCTCCAAATTCATTACTAATAGCAGCAGGTGTAGGTTCAATAATTAGATGGGAATATGCTGATAATGCTGCTTTCACTACAAATTTAACTTCAATTGCAAATACAACATCAACGTTAACACCTGCCCAAATGGGAGTTTTTCCGTCAATAAGATATTTTAGAGCAATTGTAAAAAATGGACTTTGTAATGAAGTTGCCTCAAATGGAGTTTTTGTATCTTATATTTCTACAACTTGGGCTGCTGGAGCATGGTCTAATGGCTTGCCAGACAGTTCTAAAAGAGCAATTTTTAATGGTACATATAATTCTAATACAGACGCTTCTTTAATAGGAACAACTTTAAATGCATGTTCTGTTTTTGTTCAAAGTGGTTCGGTTACTTTTAATATTGGATATACTTTAAATGTAGAAAATACCGTAGATTCATCTGGAGGAGCTTTAATTTTTGAAAACAACGCAAGTTTAGTTCAAGACAATGATGTTACAAATGCAGTAGGCGTTTACAATGGTGGAAATGTTGGAAATATTACTTACAAAAGAAATACTACTCCAATGATAACCTATGATTATACCTATTGGTCAACGCCAGTTTATCCGCAAACACTTGTTGCATTATCACCTTTAACTTTATATGATAAATATTTTATTTTTAATCCAACAATATCATATTGGCAAGCAATGCCTTCAAACTCATTAATGTCTGTTGGAAAAGGTTACATCATTAGAGCACCACAAAGTCATCCGAGTGGCTCGATATACAACGGAACATTTTTTGGAACTCCAAATAGCGGAACAATTACAACACCAATTCTAGTTTCATTAAGCGATTTAAATTTAATTGGAAATCCTTATCCAAGTTCACTTAGAGCTCTATCTTTCTTGTCAGATCCATTAAATACAAATGTTGTTGATGGAACTATGTATTTCTGGACACACAATACACCAATCACATCTAATGTTTATACTTCAAATGATTATGCAATTTATAATTATACAGGATCAGTTTCAACTGCGCCAGCTTTAGCAACAGGATTAAATAATGCTACACCTAATGGTTTTGTAACTTCTGGACAAAGTTTCTTTATTAGAGGATTAAATAGTGGTGGAGTGGCAACTTTTAAAAACACTATGCGTGGCGCAACCTATAGCAATGCACAGTTTTTTAAACAATCAGAAAACGCTACTTCTATTGAAAACGCAATTTTAGATTTAGAACGCAATAGATTTTGGTTAAATATTATAAACAATCAAGGAGCATTTAAGCAAACAATGGTTGGATATATAGAAAGCGCAACCAACAATGTTGACAGAGGTTTTGATGGTATTATTGTAAATGGTGGAAACTCAGTTAATATTTACTCACTAGTTGAAACTACAATATTAGGAATTCAAGGTCGTTCTTTACCTTTTGATATAAACGACGTTGTTCCTATAGGATATTCATCGTCAATTAATGGTACATTCGAAATACAATTGTCTAGTTTTGATGGTTTCTTTGAAACACAAGAAATATTTCTAAGAGATAAATACCTAAATGTTGTTCATAATATTAAAAATGGTAATTATAGCTTTGTTACAGCAACAGGAACGTTCAATGATAGATTTGAAATTATATATCAAAACACTGCTTTAAACACCAATGATTTTAATGCTAACGCTATCATATTATATAATAACAACGAAAAATTATTTATCAATAGCGGAAATAAAATAATGAAAGAAGTAAAAATCTTTGATATAAGAGGAAGATTACTTCAAACCAAAAAAGATATATATGCTACCGAAGCAATTCTAGATATGGGTTCAATAAATCAAGTGCTTCTAGTTCAAATAACTACTGACGATTTAATTACCATAACAAAGAAATATGCTAATTAAACAACTATAATTAACCAAAAATTAAAGGTATTCTCATTTAAGAATGCCTTTTTTTATTCCTGCAAATGAATAAGTTAGCCAAACTTCGAGCTAGATTAACTACCAATTAACAAGTTTAATTGTAACTAAAAGTGGTTTAAACGATTATTGAAGCAGTTTGTCGAAAATATTTTATTTCTCATTGTTTAGAATGTAATTTTGACCTGTTAATAAGAATAAAAGATATGTACACTCAAAATATATTTACTAATAAATACATGACAGAAAACAAAACTCGGCTTTTGTTTTTCTTCATCTTGTTTTTATTATCAAGTATTGGGATGTTTGGTCAAACTAATGAAACTTTACCTACAATAGATAAAACACAAGAAATAATCTTCACTAGTGATGTTGCTTCTGTAAATTCTCAAGTAGAGTTTGTAAGTTGGTTCATGGGTACTAAACAATCTAAAATGATTAATGTACTTTCTACTGCCAATGAAAGTTCTAAAGTAAGTACTAAGAAACAAATTTTATTTTCTGGAAGTACTCCTAATAAAGTTTTGTATAGAACTTTAATGAAAAAATTGAGCAGTCAAAGCAATGCAATTGTATAATTAGTTACTATATAATTTGGTTAGTTTAATAATACTAAAACCTCTTTTTTTTAAGGAGGTTTTTTTTTGTATATAATTTTTTTATACTGTTTTTCAAACTGTTAAATAAAATTTAAAATATTTTTCATAATTTATTTAACACTCATATTCCTACATTGAAAATTTATTTATTTAACTTTCTAGGCGCAGTTCATCGATTAATTTTGCCTTTTATCGATTTGTTAATTAATACTATACATAGGTCTTGGTTTTACATTTATTTAACTTATTTTTATTGGCTAATTAACATTGCAAAATTTCATACCCAAATATACCTAATTATGTTTATAAATTTACTTAAAAACTTAGCCCAAAGGTCACAAAGTAATTCTTTTTTGTTTTTAATTATTGTTTTGCTTGGAACAAATATTTCGTTTGGCCAATCTACGATCTATAATTATAACTTTTCTGAATCAACAGGAAGTGCTTATGTTGATTTAGCGACTTCTGGAACTAGTGTTGTTGTTGCGACTGGAACTTTTAATGGTTTACCATCATCGTCATTTACTTTTCCTTTAGGTTTTGTTTTTCATTTTAACGGTTTGTCATACAATCAAGTAAATGTTTCAGAAAATGGCTTTATTACTTTAGGTGCGCCTGTAGCACTCGGAACTTTGACAGCGCCATTATCTTCTTTAATTGCATATCCAGGTGTTATTGCTGGGTATGGAACGAATCTTGCAGGTAATACCTCAACTGCGGAAGTAAAATATGATGTTATTGGTTCTGCGCCAAACAGAATATTTGTTGTTCAATATAAAGATGTTAAAAGAAGAACAGTTGCAACTCAAGATGGATTGATTAATATGCAAATTAGATTGCATGAAACAACCAATCTTATTGAAATATTATTCAGAGATACATTTGTTTCAATTTTTACAACGCCGGTTAGTGGCCAAGTTGGATTAAGAGGTGCTACTGTAGCAGATTTTAATAGAAGAAGAAATATTACAAACGCTATTTATCCTGCAACCGATTCGGGTACTTTAAATGGAACTGCATCAACGGATTGTTTGAACACTCTTGGTCAAGCGTCTGGTGTTGCATTACAAGGTTGGCTAGCAGGTACAAGATTAGTTTGGACGCCATGTTTTTCTCCAACTGGAATTACTGCTTCTATGCAAGTTGATAATTCTACATTAGATATTAATTGGACAAATCCAAGTTTTTTACCAGCTGGTGGTTTTGATTTTGAAGTAAGAACTGATGGTTTAGCACCAGGAAGTGCCGGTGCA
>NZ_JAYVFH010000170.1:0-7431 GCF_043773265.1 Flavobacterium sp.
TTTTTCTTGCGAAAAAACGCTGTTAACTCCAATCTAATTTCTATATTTGTAATGTTCAGTCTTGAATTTCAAGCCACTGAGCAAAGCCGCAAGACGTTATGTGCAATTTAACCGAGACGACCAACAATAACTGACATTCAGAGAAAAAAGTATGACGCCATTACAAAATCTATTTTACTACATAAGGGACTTGTACAATTCATCGGACACTTGTTTTGACTTTGAAAAAGACAAAAACAATCCAAAATCAAAGAATGTTAACTTTTGGGAAGTTGGAGAACTTTTGACACTTGCTAAAAAATGCGAACAGAAAAACATTGCAGAATTTAGTTTAGCGATTAACAACAATTTAAATCCACTTGACTTTTTACTAAAGTTAAGACGAATTGCAATACCTGACGAACCCAAACAGCCAAAAGAACTTGAAAGTTGGATTGAAATTAATAGAAGTAACGAAATTCCAATACTTACAATTAAACAAGAAATTGAAACAGTTGAAAAATTTGAACAATCGACACAAAGAATAAATGATTTAGAAAAATACAAGGAACAAAGACTAACGTCTTTGTTCGATTTATCTTTACCAAATTCTTTGGTAGATTGGATTGATTTAACAGACAATAAATTCTTGCGAAAACCAGAACTAAAAGTCAAAATAGTTCTTGCAGACAATCCAACACTTTTAAAAATAGCAAACAACTTTCAAAAAGAATTTTCAGAATTCTATCAAAAATTTGAATTGCCTTTTAAGACAAATCGAATTTACGATGCCTTACATACGCTACATTATGAATTAAAAGGAAAAGACAACAAAAGAATTTATATTTCATTTGGTTTAGTTTGTGGAAAAATTGGAAACCAAGACTATAAAAATTTTCTTTTTAATGTTCCATTAAAACTATCTCTTAAAAGCCAAGAATTCAAATTAGAATTTGACACTTTTTCAAGTAAAATATTTTGCGAACAATTTTTTGTGGAATTATTAGATAATCATTTTCAAAATGAAAATCAATTAATAATTGAAGAACGCAAAAAAGATGTTTTACTAAATATTGATAGTTTCAATTCACAGCAACGTGAATTTATTTTTGAAAGTGATTTTATAAGAACTGAATATTTTGACAAAGGGTTAGAAATATTAAGCGTTTTTACTAAAAAACAATATGCCTTTTTCAATGAAGAAACATTAAATTACTCTTTTCAAAAAACACCAATTGAAAATCAATTAACCTTTAGTTTTTCACCAATAATTCAAACCAAAATTATTGAAAGTAAACTTGCTATTTCAAAAGATGCAAATAATATAATCAACAAAATAAATGAATTACAAGCAAGTGGAAATCTTCAACTAATTCCAGATTTTTTCAAAAAACTATTTTCAATAGATGGATTAGAAATTGAAATTGAAACGCAATCAAACACAAACCAATTTCAAAATAATGAAAGTAAATCTCAATCAGCAGATTTTGGAGAAGTAAAACATCGTTCCTTGTTTCCGTTACCTTACAATGAAGAACAATTTGAAATTGCAAAACGATTAAACGAGCAAGATGCAGTAACCGTAAAAGGACCACCAGGAACAGGCAAAAGTCATACTATTGCAAACCTAATTTCTCACTTTGTTGCACAAGGAAAATCTATACTTGTAGTTTCACATAATGCAAAAGCATTAAGCGTATTAAAAGATAAATTGCCAATTGGAATTCAAGAACTTGCTGTTTCGTTAGTAAATGAAGGCAAAGGAAATGAAAGTTTAAAGGGTTCTGTTAATGCTATTATCAGAAATTTGGCACAGAGATATGAAGAGGCAAAAGTTACAGAATTAGAAAGGCAATTAACCAATTTAGAAAGTAATTACGCAAACACGTTAAATCAAATTTACAAAGCAGTTCAAGCAAACACTTTAACGCTTAAGATTTTCAACCCAATAACAAATGAACTTGAAAATAAATCAGCTTACGATTGGGCTGTTTACCATTTTGAACAAACAAATTACGAAAATCAATTCTTAAAAGATACAGTTTCTTACGAAACTGAAACAAATGGCATAGCAGAAAAATTAGTTGATTTAGTAGCAATTGGCAACAATCTCAAAAGAGATGATTTTGAATTAATAAACTTTCAGTTTTTAAATGATAATGCTTTTATTGACTTAAATGAGATTAGGAAATATGATATTAATCTAAAGGAAATTAATGAAAAAATTAATCCATTAGATTACAGTAACATACCAACAAATTCGATAGACGAAAATCTAAAAAATATTATTCTCAATTATGAAAATATTTTTAGAACATTCAAAACAAACTTAATTGCAGAACAGGTATACAAGCATCCTAATTTTAGGCTTGATGTTTTAGTTAATATCATCAACGAAAATGATGGATTAAGAAAACAGATTGAAGTTGCAAATAGTAAACTTTTGTCTTACGAAGTTGATTTGTCAGCAGTTCAAGATACAGACGCTGACATTTTACATCAACAAATAAATCAAATAATTGTAAAATTTGGTCAAAACAAAACACTTAATTGGTTTACTAAAAACACATTAGAAAAACCATTAAAACGTTTTTTTGAGTGTAAGCTGAATTTCAATCCAGTAAATGAAATTGACCAATTTAAAATATTAGAAATCGAAATAAACAGATTAAAATGTTTAAAACAACTTTCTATAACTTTTAATAAATACCTAAATAACTTTGGCATTACGAAGCAAAATAACATTCAAGAAACATTAAAAGAACTTGATTTTACGGTAGAATTTGCAAAAGAAATAATTGAATTTAATTCGCAATTAAAAACAAGAAATTTACCACAAGTTTCAATCACATCTGACGATTTAATAGAAAAAATTAGCTACATCAAGAATGTGAATTATTATGCTGAATTTGTTTCAATCTCAACCTTTTTACAAGAAATCAAACAGAAATTAATTACTCATTCAAAACCACATCCTATAATTTATAAAATTGCAGACGCAATTGAAAATACAGATAGGTCAAGTTACGAACTCTATTTAGACGAATATAGAAAGTGTAGAGAAAAACAAAGTCAATCATTAGCGTTTGAAAAATTGTTAAACGATATTAGCAAAACACTACCTCAAACAGCATTGTTTGTAAAAAATAAATGTTTAATTGATGACCAATACACAATTGATAAAAAAATAATTGAGTTGGATATTTTCAATTTAAAACTAAATGATTTTCTAACTTTTGTAACATCACAAACCAATGGTTCGGAAAAACTTTTAGCCAATCTTCAAACTTTGAAACGAAGTATTGAAAAACAAACAGCAGAAACAATATCATACAAAACTTGGTATCATAAATCAAGAAAAGTTAGCGATACTCAAAAAGCGGCTTTAAATGCTTGGTTAAATGACTTAATTAATATTGGCAAAGGTTACGGAAAAAATACAGCAAGAAATATTGCATCAGCAATAACAAATATGCAAGTAGCAAAAGGTGCAGTTCCTATTTGGATTATGCCACAAGATACAGCAGTTACATTTTTTCCTGATGCTTCACCTGAACAATTTGACTTATTGATTATTGATGAAGCAAGTCAATGTGATATAAGCAGTTTGAATTTAGTTTTTCGTTGTAAAAAATGTTTAATAGTAGGCGATGAAAATCAAACTTCTGTAGTTGCAGACAGAAGTTTATTTACTATTGATAGAACAAATGAACTACTTGACAAATATTTAATATCACATAGATTTAAAACACAGTTTGACGTAAACAATAAAAACAACAGTATTTACACAATCAGTGGAGTTATTTATCCAAACATTGTAACACTTACGGAACATTTTAGATGTTTACCCGAAATCATTGGTTATTCAAACAAGTACGTCTATAATTCTGATATTGTTCCACTAAAAACAGCGACTGAAAAAAACTTTCGGAGAACCAATTGAAATTCATTATGTCGAAGATAATTTAGACGATGAATACAAACCATTAATTGTACAAAAAGTAATTGACGAAATTGAAAATTATATAATTCAATTTCAAGAACAGCAAATTAAAAGATTGCCAACAATTGGAATATTGACTTTAGACAGCAGTAATATAAAACACCAAAATCAACTTATTCGTCAAATATCACAGAATGAACTTATTAAACAATTTGAAGACAAACTTGAATTGCTAATTGGAACGTCAAGAGAATTTCAAGGCGATGAAAGAGATATTATGTATATGACGATTACAGCCAGTCATAGCATTGTTGAAAAAGAAAATCGTTTTGAGATTAAACCACCAAGAGCCGCAACAACTGAAGAATATATGCGAATTTTTAATGTTGCTGCAAGTAGAGCAAAGGAAAAATCTGTTGTTATTCACAGCATCCATCCTGATGCAGTTGGCATTATGAACCAAGATTGTTATAGAAAAAAATTAATAGACTATTACGCCAATATTCAAAATCAAACTAACAAACCTACTTCAACAAAAAATTTACAATCACTATTAAATAAGACAGATGCAAATTCAGGCGATTTTGAAAAAAGCGTTTGCAAATTACTTTACAATAATGGATTAGGAGATTATCTATATCCTCAATTTGAAGTCGGAAAATATTGTATAGACTTTGGACTTATTATAAACAATAAAAAAATAGCAATTGAATGTGACGGTTTCACTTATCATTCAGGCATTGTGAAAATTCAAGAAGATATAAATAGACAATTAATATTAGAAAGAGCAGGTTGGAGATTTTTTAGAATTCAAAGTACAGATTGGTTTTACAAAAACTCAAAAGTAAGTTCAGACCTAATACAATGGATAACCGACAACACAACGGAATGAAAAATAAACTGCACATAACAGGGGTTTGGCAAAAGTGGGGCTTTAGTGCTGAATTGAACATTTGGAATTCTAATAAACATTTGTGCTAAATTGAACATTTGTGCTTCGATTTCCCCACCTTCGCCAAGCCCCAAAACGTTGGCAGAAATTTTGTGAAACCGCGAAAACAGAACTTAAAAATACGAATGAAAAAAACTAACTATTTTTATATTGATGAAGCAGGTCATATAAATAACAACTCAACTGTTTTTATACACGGATGTGTAAAAACAGATTCACCTGAAACTTTATTAAGAACGATAAACGAAATAAAAAATGAAATTTTAAATGATGATTATTTCATAGAAGACATAGAAACTATTGAATTACAAGGTTTTCACGCAGTAGAAAACCATCCAGATGTTAGAAAACATTATTATAAACGTTTACATTATTTTAATTTCAGAGCTTATTTTGTAGTTGTAAATAAAACATCTGATTATTTTAAAAATTTAAAAATTGAAAACGAAGATTATGAAATATTCGAAATGTTTTTAAAAAAACTAATAAATGATAGAATCGAAAGTAACAAGGATGATAAAAATATATTTTATTTTGAAAACATTGAGATTGCGAAAAAATCATTCAAAAATATCCTGAAGGATATTTTTGAATCCTACGATAAATCATATGAACTTGAATATCATATATCTGGTAAAGAATTAATTAATTTGTCAATTATTGATTATTTGAATTACATTCTTTATAGTATCTTGAAAAGTGATAAAAATGATGAAAGAATGGAGAAAAACTTCAATTTAATATCTCCAAAAATTGGTGTTATAAATATCTTAGATAAAAATGTATATTTGAGCAGAAAGAAAACAGATGATAAAAAAATTAATCTAATAAATTTGAAAAGAGAATATAGTGGGTAGTTAGGGTAAAATTATGGATATGAGTTCGTATCCGATTAATAGAATAAATTACTATCTACCTTACCCTAACGCCCACTTAATTTATTAAATATGAATTTACTTCAAGTCAAAACAAAAAGCCAATTTTTATATTTAATTAGATCTAGAGAGACTTTTTTAGATTCTATCAATTCAAAAGAACACATAGTAATAGACCATAAAAACAATCAAAATGTAGATTTCAAAATACTTGAAAATACAATTGCAATTGAAAAGTTTTATATAGAAAAAAGAAATGCAAATTTAGGTTATCGAACTATTCATAAAGCATTAAGTCACGAATTAGAATTTTGTCAAAAAATATTAAATAGTGAGTTATCAAAAATTTACAAACCATTAGAATGCGTTCAAGGCTTTGTCTTTAAAAAAAATATTAAAACAAATGCTTTTGTTCATTTATCACAAAAACAAATTCTTACTTTAGACATAAAAAACTTTTTTGAATCAATAACACAAAATCAAATTATTGAATCATTAAACAAACTAGGAGTAAATAATAATGTTTCTGAATGGATTTCAAATATTGCGTGTGTAAATGGATTTTTAGTACAAGGTTTTAGCACAAGTCCAATATTAGCCAATATTGTTGCACTAGAAATGGATTTGGATATTTTAGAAAATATTGATAAAACAATAAATTATACCCGTTATGCCGATGACTTATATTTTTCAAGTAATTCGAATTCTTTAAATCTTCAAGTTTTAACAACAATAATTAATAAGTATGGTTTTGAACTAAATGAATCAAAAACAAAACTTATGAAAAGAGGTCAAAAACAGTATGTTACAGGACTTTCAGTATTTGATAGTAATTTCCCAAGAATTCCAAAAAAAATTAAACGTGAATTAAGATTAGAAGCATATTACATAAAAAAATACGGATATGAAGAGCACATAATTAAAAAGTTAAAAATAAAAAAATATCAATTAAAAAATCCTGAAATACGAGACTTAATAATGATTGAAGTAATAATTAATAGAGATAGAATCTATGGTTGGTTACACTTTATCAACTCGATTGAACCAAATTTTAGTAAAAAAATCATAGAAGAACTGAAAAAAACTTCTGCCAACAGCGGTTTGCAAAAATTGGGGTTTTAGTCTTGACTTTACACATTGTTTTGTACTTTTGTGATCAGTGATTAATCGAAGTTCAGGCTAACCAAATCCCCAACTTCTGCAAGCCACGAGACGTTGGCAGAAACCTTATGACAATATTGCGCATAAAAAAAACGTTCTTAAAAATATTCCGTAGCTACGAATTGCGAGATTTATTTGTTACTCAAAGAAAAAAACAGATGTAGGAAAAAGAAGTTTGTTTGCCGAAATAAACAAACAAAATTATTTATAAATTTAAAATTTTAAAACAATGAAAAAAGTAAAAACACTTTTATTCGGTGGCTTATTAGCCTCAACATTATTATTTTCTACGCCGTCAAATGCAAGAATTACGGCACAATTTGTACACGTTTTTGAAAACGGCTGTATTGGTACTCATACATACCATTCATCTTTTTCGGATTGTTTACTTGGGAAACTTATGAAGTTGTAGCTTGTTAATAATCTAAATTAATACAAGGTGCTTGCAAGCAAGCACCTTGTTAATTTTAAAAATATGAAGAAAATATTAGTTAATTTATTATTGGAATGAATAATAAAAT
>NZ_JAYVFH010000171.1:0-4015 GCF_043773265.1 Flavobacterium sp.
TGGTAGTTGGATTAATAAGAGAAATTCCAGGATTAAAAATCAATGTTCCAGAAGGTGCATTTTATGTTTTTCCAGATGTTTCTTCGTTTTTCGGAAAAACATTACGTGGCACTTTAATAAAAAACGCTGACGATTTTTCGATGTATTTATTATCCGAAGCCAATGTTGCAACTGTAACTGGCGACGCTTTTGGAGATTCCAACTGTATTCGTTTTTCATATGCGACAAGCGAAGAATTACTAACTGAAGCAATGAGAAGAATCAAGGAAGTTTTAGCATAAATATATTTTGCCTCAAAGAAATTTGGGGCTTTTTTTATTAAAATAAAAATCTTAAACAAAACCCAATTAATTTGATTTACTTCTTTTTCAAATGTAAATTTGTAAGTATAGATTTTTAACATTAAACATATTTAAAAATATGAAAAACTCAGTTTTACATAAAGCAAATACTCGTGGCAATGCTAATCATGGTTGGCTGAATGCTTATCATAGTTTTAGTTTTGGAAGTTGGTACAATCCAGATAGAGTTCAGTTTGGAATGTTACGCGTTTTAAACGACGACACGGTTGCTGCAGGAATGGGTTTTGGAACTCATCCACACGATAATATGGAAATTATAACCATTCCACTAGAAGGCGATTTGGCACACAAAGACAGCATGGGAAATACTGAAACCATAAAAACTGGTGATATTCAAGTAATGAGTGCTGGAACCGGAATTCAACATAGCGAATTCAATCCAAATGAAGATAAACAAACAAAATTATTGCAAATTTGGGTATTTCCAAAAATTAGAAATGTTGAACCTCGTTACCAACAAATAAGTTTAAATCCAGAAGATAGAATTAATAATTTGCAACAAATTCTATCTCCAAATCAAGAAGATGCTGGGGTATGGATTCATCAAGATGCATGGTTTTATTTAGGTAAATTTGACGAAGATTTATCTATAAATTATAATATAAAAAAAGAAGGAAATGGTATTTATGCATTTGTAATTAATGGAAATATTATTATTGATGGAGAAAAATTGGAAACTCGAGATGGTTTTGGAATCTGGAACACAAAGAATATAAAAATCGAAGCTACGAAAGATTCTGAATTATTATTAATGGAAATTCCGATGGAACAATAAATCACCAACTTAAATGAAAAAAATTATAACTTTTGGAGCTTCATCAAGTAAAAAATCTATAAATAAACAATTAGCAATTTATGCTTCAAGCTTATTTAAAAACGTTTCTATCGAAATTTTAGATTTGAACGATTATGAAATGCCAATCTTTTCGATAGACAAAGAAAAAGAAGATGGAATTCCAAAATTAGCGCATGACTTTTACACTAAAATTGGAGATTCAGACTTTATTATAATTTCTTTTGCCGAACATAATGGAGCATATTCAACAGCTTTTAAAAATATTTTTGATTGGATGTCAAGAATTAACGGAAAGACTTTTCAAGATAAACCAATGCTTTTACTTGCAACTTCGCCCGGAGTTCGTGGCGGAAGTTCGGTTTTGGAAATTGCTAATAAACGATTTCCTTTTCAAGGCGGAATTATAAAAGGCAGTTTTTCATTGCCAAGTTTTAATGATAATTTTGATACAGAAAAAGGAATTACCAATGAAGAATTGAAAAATCAATTGTTGACTGTAGTTAATTCAATTGAATTATAATAAAAATACTATTTTTGCTAATAGATATAAAAAACCGTTCAGCATTATTAAAGATGCTGAAATAAATTCAGCATAAAATGAAAGCATATATATTTCCGGGTCAAGGCGCACAATTCTCAGGAATGGGAAAAGATTTATACGAAAATTCAGCTTTAGCAAAAGAATTATTTGAAAAAGCAAACGAAATTCTAGGTTTTAGAATCACAGATATAATGTTTGAAGGAACAGCCGAAGAATTAAAAGAAACCAAAGTTACTCAACCAGCGGTTTTTTTACATTCGGTAATTTTAGCCAAAACTCTTGAAAATTTTTGTCCTGATATGGTTGCTGGACATTCGTTAGGTGAATTTTCTGCTTTGGTTGCCAATGGTACTTTATCTTTTGAAGACGGATTAAAATTAGTTTCGAAAAGAGCAATTGCAATGCAAAAAGCGTGTGAAATTAAACCTTCAACAATGGCAGCTGTTTTGAATCTTGAAGATAAAATTGTTGAAGATATTTGTGCTTCAATAGATGGAGTTGTAGTTGCAGCTAATTATAATTGTCCTGGACAATTGGTGATTTCTGGAGAATATTCGGCAGTTGAATTAGCTTGCGAAAAAATGAAAGAAGCTGGAGCAAAAAGAGCATTGATTTTACCAGTTGGCGGAGCATTTCATTCTCCAATGATGGAACCAGCAAGAGAGGAATTGGCTGCTGCTATTGAAGCAACAACGTTTTCAACACCAATTTGTCCTGTATATCAAAATGTAACAGCAACAGCAGTTTCTGACTCAGAAGAAATTAAAAAAAACTTAATTATTCAATTGACTGCTCCAGTAAAATGGACACAATCGATACAACAAATGATAAAAGATGGAGCAACAAGTTTTACAGAAGTTGGACCAGGAAAGGTATTAGTTGGATTGGTTGGTAAAATTGATAATAGCGTTGAAACAATATTGGCTTAATTAAAAAATGAGAAAAAATGAGAAAAATTATCACATTATTAGTAATAACATTATTACTGATTTCTTGTAAAGAAGAAACTAAAGACAAAGTAAAAGAAGCGTCAAAAGCTGTTGGTTCAGATGTGAAACAAGCATTGGATTCTGCAAAAGCGAAAGCAAAAAAAGCAATTGATTCATCTAAAGTGAAAGAAAAAGCAAAAGTAATTATTGCTAAAGGAGCAGAAAAAATTGAAGAAGGCGCAAAAAAAGTTAAAGAAGCAACTAAAAAATAAACTCAAAATCCTCACAAAAAATGTGATGGTTATTTATTTCTTTTTATAATTAATAATAAAAACTCCTGCAATAATCAATACAGTAGCTATAATAAAGTCAAATTTTATAACTTCATTCAAGAGCAACCAACCTAAGAAAACTGCTATAATTGTATTTATATAATTCAAAATAGAAACTTGAACAGCAGTTACTCTTTTTAAAGCATAGTGATAACAGAAAAAAGCCAAAACAGATCCAAAAATTGCTAAATAAATAGTTGCAAAAATACTTCGTGAACTCCAATCACTAATTTTTGTGTCTGACGAAAACACAAAAGCTAGAACCAATTGAATTAAAGCTGCTATTGAAAATTGATAAAATAAATTTAAAGCAATGTTATTAGATTTATAAATATTTATTTTAGAATAAACTGTTCCTGCAGACCAACTTACAATTGCTATGCTTAAAAATAATATTCCAGTTTTGTAATTGGGATCTAGGATATCATCTAATCCATCTCTAAATATAAAAACAACTCCCAAAAACCCCAATAATATTCCGAAAACTCCTTTAAAGCTAAGTTTTTGCAAACTAAACATAACACTTCCTGCAAACACAGCAACTGGAGACAAAGCGCTTAATATTGAGGTTAATCCACTAGGCAATGTATGTTCTGCAATAGTTGTAAATCCGTTAGCAATTACTAACATTAATACTGAAGCTATAAATTGAATTTTAAAATTTTCCCAACCTATCCAAGTTAATTCCTTTTTGTAAAGTACAATGGCTAAAACAATTAAAGCTGCAATTCCTTGTCTGATAGAAGTTATAAACCAAGGCGGAATGGTTTCGACTGCAACTCGAATTCCTAAATAAGTTGTTCCCCAAACTATGGCAACTATTACTAAAGAAAAAAATAATTTATAATCTGGTTTTTGGTTCATAGTGTTATTTACTGTAAACTGAGACTGAAAACTATTTTCTAATCTTTTTTTCCCATTTCCAAGCACTTGCTAAACTGTCTTCTAAGGTTGATTGTGCTTTCCAGCCCAAAACATTATTGGCTTTATCTGTATTTGCATATGCCGAGGTTATATCGCCTTCACGTCTTCCAACAATTTGGTAATTTAGTTTT
>NZ_JAYVFH010000172.1:0-2586 GCF_043773265.1 Flavobacterium sp.
CAATTTGTGTAACATCAAATATTCCATGTACTGCAGGAACTGGAAACGGAACTACTACATTGGCATGTCCAAATATTGTTTCTGGTGGTTTAGGATTAAATGGTTTAGATCCAAACCCAGTTAATGCTTGTGCTTCATCGGCTTGTGTAGATTTAGAAGCTACTTATTTGCCAATAGCACAAACAACTAGTTATGCAGTTCAAAATATAGCATATTCACCACCTTATCAATTTGATTGTTTACAAAATTCTGTAAGTATCAATGTAGATGATGTTTGGTCTCCAGCAATAAATTTACCTTTTAATTTTTGTTACTATGGCACCAATTATAATCAATGTCTTATTGGTTCAAACGGAACTCTAACTTTTGATTTAACTAGCAATGCTCCAAGTGGTTATAGTGCATGGTCGTTTGCAAATAATTTACCAAACAACACACTGTTTTTAAACACAATTTTTGGAGTTTATCACGATATAGATCCAAGTAAAGGTGGTCAAGTTGGATGGGAATTAATCACATTAAATAATGGTTGTAGAGCTTTGGTTGCATCTTGGAATAATATACCTATGTTTTCATCATCATGTAATTCAATTTTATATACAGGAATGATTGTTCTTTATGAAAACACCAATATTATTGAAGTATACATTAAAGAAAAAAACCTTTGTTCTACTTGGAATGGTGGTAATGCAATTGTTGGTATTCAAAATTCTAATGGTTCTCAAGCTGTTGTTGCTCCAAGTAGAAATGGATTAGATACTGACTGGACAACTACAAACGAAGCATGGAGATTTACACCTTCTGGAGCTTCACTAACTTCAATTAAGTGGTATCAAGGTTCTGGAACTTCTGGTCCTGTAGTAGGAACTACAAATATTGTAAATGTTTGTCCTTCTTCAACAACAATCTATACAGCTGAAGTAACTTATACTTTATGTTCTGGCAACACATTTATTAAAACAGATACAACAACAGTTACAGTTTCAAATAATAAAACTTGGAATGGTTCAGTTGACAATGACTGGAATAAACCTGCAAATTGGACACCTAACTCAGCAATTCCAAATGGAACAGATTGTGTAATAATTCCAACAACACCAAACAATCCATTAATTTCTGGAACAAATTATAGTGGTTTTGCTGGTACATTATCAATATACAATGGCGCAACATTAACAGTAAACTCTAACAACCACATTACGATTACAGATTGGATAAATGTTCAAGCCAGCGGAACTTTTTTACTAAACAACTCATCAAATCTTGTTCAAATAAATAATGTATCTAATACTGGAAATATTATATATAAACGAAACGCAAACATTAGAACATTAGATTATGTATATTGGTCATCACCTGTTTCTAGTTTTAATGTTAACAATATAGCTTCGCCAATTATACCAGGACCAATTTACAGTTGGAACTCTACACTTTCTAATCCCAATGGAGGTCAAGGTTATTGGGTTAATGCTGCCGGAAGTCCAATGTCAATTGCTAAAGGCTACATAGTTAGAGGACCAAGTGCATTGCCATTTAATAACACAACGAATACAATTTTGAATGGTAGTTTTACTGGAATTCCAAATAATGGAACAATAACAATTCCAATATCAAGAGGAAATGACCAAAATACTTCTTTTCATACTGGAACTAACGGAACCGAAATAACAAATTTTAGTGATAACTGGAACTTATTAGGAAATCCTTACCCATCATCAATAAGAGGAAGCCAGTTTTTATTTAATAACAAAACTAAAATTGAAGGAAATATTAACCTTTGGACACATGGAAATCTTCCTGCAATTATAGCAAATCCTTTTTATGCAAGTTATCTTTATAATTATACACCAGGAGATTATTTAACGTTCAATTTTACAGGAACATCATGTTGTCCTGCAGCTGCAGCAGATTTATTTATAGGTGCTGGTCAAGGATTTTTTGTTCAAATGATAGATGGGCCAATAGCAAGTGATATTGTGACTTTTAATAATGGATTAAGAAATGCAACTTATGACAACAGTCTTTTTTATCGTTCAAGTCAAACTCCAGAAGAAACTCAAAATTTAGTTAATATTGAAAGACATAGAATTTGGTTAGATATAATAAATTCAATAAATTCATCAAATAGAACATTAATTGGATATGTAGAAGGAGCAACAATGGAAAGAGACAGTTTCTTTGATTCTAAAATTGCCGTTGGAGGAACAATGTCTATTTATTCATTAATTGAAGACAATAGATTTAACATTCAAGGAAGATCTTTACCTTTTAATAAAAAAGATGAGGTTCCATTAGGTGTTAATATTCCAAATGCAGGAACTTACTCGATAGCAATAGCTGGACTTGATGGATTATTTAACAATCACAATATATACCTAAAGGATAGCTATTTAAATATTATTTATAATATAAAAGCTAATCCGTATCGATTTACATCTCTTGAAGGAACTATAAATGATAGATTTTCAATTGTATATAAAAATGGTGGATTAAATAAAGAATTTGAACAAATTGAAAACGAAATTAAAGTTGTAACAAATGATAAAATTGAAATAAATTCAAGTATTGAAATAATAAAAGCTGTAA
>NZ_JAYVFH010000173.1:0-2900 GCF_043773265.1 Flavobacterium sp.
ACATCGCTCATTTTTGGACCATAGACAAAATAATAATTCATTTCGCCACCATCAGCCCAAAAACTGGTTACATTTTTGCGTTCGCTACTAAAATCGAAATAAGAACGAAAGGTATTGTCAAAAAATATTCCGTAGGAAATATTGTGGTGCAAACCGATATAAAATGGAACAACTTTGTATAATGGTTCTTGATCTTTTTGAAAAGCATATTGATCGGTAGCAAAATTTTCTAATCGTTTTCCTTTTAGATTTAGATGTGTAGCTTTGTCTCCAAGTCCGTAAAAACATTCTCCATCTTGAGATGTTTTACTCATTTTAATAATATTTCCACCAAATTCATAGGATTCTTCCCAATGAAAACCTATTTCGTCTTCTACAATTGCTTCGCCATTGAGTTCGTAGATTCCGATTCGCAAATCGTGTTTTTGAATTACTACATAAACTTTACTAGTTGTAATTCTGTAATGGCCTTTTTCGTCAGTAACTTCTAGAATATTATAACCATGCGATTGTGTTTTATCTATTGCATACGAAAAATCGTTGCTAAAATATCCTTTGGTTGTGTATCTAAAACGTATTAAACTATCTCTTAAAACTGTAACTTTTAAAATTACATTGTTGTCTGTATGAAAAAGAATTGAGTCGACTTCTTTTTCGTAAGATGTTATTTTTGAAGGAAATAAATCGCCTTTATATTCGAGTTCTGTATTGGTAATCATAGTTTAATAGATTTGTAATTTTGCGAAAATACGAATGTTGGGTGGTAATTTCAAATGTAATTTTATATGTTTTTAACTATTACGTTTGCGGTTGTTATTTTAAGACTCTAAAAAAAAATTGCCGCTAAGCCACTAAGGCGCAAAGTTTTTTTTTATTTTTTTTAAAACCATTAAGGTGTTAAGATTCATTAAGGTTTTTTTTGCCACTAAGTCGCTAAGGCGCAAAGTTTTTTTTAACCATTAAGTTATTTAAGTTAATTAAGTTTTGTTCTCGCAATACCGATAGCTATCGGTAGCTAAGGCGCAAAGGTGTGATTATTTTATATTTTTTTTAATTTCTTTCTAAAAACTAATACCTAACAGGTTAAAAAAAACCTGTTAGGATATAAAAATTGTATTTAATTCATGTAATTCGTGGCTAAAGACTTTGCAACTTAGTGGCAAAAAATCATTGTGTTTTTTTATCCAATTTTGAATACACAAACTGCTAATGGTGGTAAAACAACTTCGGCTGAAAATTCTCTTCCGTTCCATAATTCTTTTTCGATTTTTATTGGTTTTGGGTTGTTTATTCCGCTTCCGTTGTATTCTAATTTATCTGAATTAAAAATTTCTGTTAATTTAGCTTCGCTCAGTTCGGCTTTGCCTCGGGTTCCTTTTGCTGGTAATCCTATTCTGTAGGTTTGATGAACTACTGGCGTCATATTACAAACAATTATTAGGTTTTCTTTTTCTTTAGTTCCTTTTCTTATGTATGCTAAAACAGAATTTTGATTATCGGAATAATTTATCCATTCAAATCCTTCTGCACTAAATTGTTTTTCGTGCAACGCTGGATTATTTTTGTATAATGCATTTAAATCGGTTATACATTTTTTCATTCCGTCATGAAAACCGTATTGTAATAAATGCCAATCAAGACTTGATTCGAAATTCCATTCGGATGTTTGCCCAAATTCGCTTCCCATAAACAATAATTTAGTTCCTGGATGAGTGAACATATATCCGTAAAGCAATCGCAAGTTTGCAAATTTTTGCCATTCATCGCCTGTCATTCTGCCTTGAATGGAATGTTTGCCATAAACTACTTCGTCATGAGAAAGTGGTAACATAAAATTCTCTGTAAAGGCATACGTCATAGAAAATGTTAAATCGTTTTGATGGTATTTTCTATAGACACTTTCTTTTTGAAAATATTGTAATGTATCGTGCATCCAACCCATCATCCATTTCATTCCGAAACCTAATCCGCCAAGAAATGTTGGTCGTGAAACCATTGGAAAACTAGTGCTTTCTTCGGCAATTGTTTGAACATCTGGAAAATTAGAATATACTGCTTCGTTAAAATCTTTTAGAAAACTTATGGTGTCTAGATTTTCTCTTCCGCCATAAATATTTGGTTCCCATTCGCCATCATTTCTAGAATAATCTAAGTATAACATTGACGCCACAGCATCTACACGAAGTCCATCTGCGTGGTATTGTTGCAACCAAAAAATAGCATTACTTATTAAAAACGAACGTACTTCGTTACGACCATAATTAAAAACGAGACTTTTCCAATCAGGATGATATCCTTTTCTTAAATCTGGATGTTCGTATAAATTTGAACCGTCAAAAAATCCTAAACCGTGAGCATCACTAGGAAAATGTGATGGAACCCAATCTAGAATAACTCCAATTCCTGCTTGGTGTAATTTATCTACAAGGAACATAAAATCTTGTGGTTTACCGAAGCGAGATGTTGGCGCAAAATAACCTACCAGTTGGTAACCCCAAGATGGATCGTAAGGATATTCCATAATTGGCATAAACTCTACGTGAGTAAATCCTGTTTCTTTTACGTAGTTTACTAAATCTTCTGCAAGTTCTACATAGGTAAGAAATTTGCCTTCGCTGTTGCGTTTCCATGAACCAAGATGGACTTCGTATACCGAATGTGGTTTGTCTAATCCGTTTTTGTCTTTTCTGGTTTCCATCCATTTGGTATCTTTCCATTTATAGTCTAAATCCCAAATTATTGATGCTGTATGTGGTGGATTTTCGCAATACATTGCAAACGGATCGGCTTTTTCTGTAATGATTCCGTTGTTGTTGGATTGTATTTTATATTTATAGGAAGTTCCTCTTTCTACACCAGGAATAAAACCTTCCCAAATGCCCGAACTGTCCCAACGAACT
>NZ_JAYVFH010000174.1:0-4927 GCF_043773265.1 Flavobacterium sp.
GTGAAAATTCGTGAAATTCGTGTTAACTTTTTTATTTCAATTTATTCAAATACATATTCACAACATTATCAAATCCAAGATATAACGATTCGCAAATTAAAGCGTGACCAATAGAAACTTCTAATAAATTTGGAATATTTTCTTTAAAAAATTTAATATTATCTAAACTTAAATCGTGACCTGCATTTATTCCTAAATTTAATTCGTTAGCCAAAATTGACGCTTTTAAATACGATTCAATTCCGTTTTTATTTCCTAAATTATATTGATGAGCAAACTCTTCTGTATACAATTCTATTCGTTCTGTTCCAGTTTTTTTTGCACCTTCAATCATTTCTAAAACTGGATCTACAAATATTGATGTTCGAATATTGTTTCGTTGAAATTCTTGAATTACTTCTGTTAAATACGATTGATTTTTAATTGTATCCCAACCAGCACTTGATGTTATTGCACCAATTGCATCTGGAACCAAGGTTACTTGCGTTGGTTTACATTCTAAAACTAAATCTATAAAATTATGTTGCGGATTTCCTTAATATTATATTCTGTATAAACAACGCTTTTTAAATCTCGTGCATCTTGGTATCTAATGTGGCGTTCGTCTGGTCTAGGGTGAATGGTAATTCCTTGCGCACCAAACTTTTGCAAATCAGTTGCGACTTGCAATAAATTGGGAACATTTCCGCCACGAGCATTTCTTAAAGTTGCTATTTTATTGATGTTTACACTTAATTTTGTCATAGTTTTTCATTGTTAAGAAAGATGCAATCTGTTCTCTATTATTTTTTTCTACAAAAATACAAAGTTAAAATAAGGTTTTATGTTCTAATTTTTGATTATTTTGCAACAAATTTGCTACCTTATATATATGACAGAAATAAACGATTATATAAATAACGACTACAAAGCCATAGAAAGCTCTGAAACTATAGAAATTGTTCAAGATTTTTTTAGTGATGTTCCGTATTCTCATTTTCCTGTAATTGAAGAAGGAATTTATATTGGAAGTATTGCTTCTGACGATATTGAAACGTTTGATTTAGATAAAAAAATTAAAGATTATCGATATACGCTAGAAGGTTTTTTTGCAAGAAAAAATATGATATGGTTAGATGTTTTAGAAGTTTTTGCCAAAAATCATTCTAATGTTGTGCCAATTCTTGATGATGCTAACAGTTATGTTGGTTATTATGAACTAGAAGATATTGTAAAATTCTTTCACGAAACGCCATTTTTAAAAGAACAAGGCGGAATTATTGTAATTAAAACTACTTTACTAGATTTTTCTATGAGTCAGATAACCCAAATTGTAGAAAGTAATAACGGTAAATTATTAGGATTATTTGTTTCAGATGCTGATACAACTTGGGTTGAAGTAACAGTAAAAATTGCACTAGGCGGATTAAATGAAATAATTCAAACCTTTAGAAGATACAATTATGAAATAATTTCTGAACATAATGAAGATAATTATTTAAATAATTTAAAAGAACGATCAGAATATTTAGATAAGTATTTGAATATCTAGAGATGGAAGTTTGGAAGATTGAAGATGGAAGAAAAATAAAATAAATTATATAGCATTTACAATATGAAAATTGCCATTTTCGGTCAATATTATCAAAACGACACTCGACCAATTATTCGAGATATATTTGTATTTTTTAATGCTAATAATGTAGAATTAGTTATTGAAGAAAAGTTTTTAAAAATTTTATACGATGAAGAAATTGTAAAAAAAGAATACAAAACTTTTTCTACACATTTAGATTTAGATGCTAGTTTTGATATTCTTGTTAGTATTGGTGGCGATGGAACTATTTTACGAGCAGCAACCTATGTTAGAAATTCTGGAATTCCAATTCTTGGAGTAAACGCAGGAAGATTAGGGTTTCTTGCCAAAGTACAAAAAGAAAACATTGAAACTTTTTTACAAATAGTTTTAGAAAAAAAATATACAATTTCTAAACGAACATTACTAAGTTTAGTTTGTTCGCCAAAAAATTCTGAAATAAAAGATTTGAATTTTGCAATGAACGAAATTACAGTTAGCAGAAAAGACACCACTTCAATGATAACTATAGAAACTTATTTAAACAATGAATATTTAAATTCGTATTGGGCAGATGGTTTAATAATTTCTACACCAACAGGTTCTACAGGTTATTCTTTAAGTTGTGGCGGACCAGTTTTAACTCCAGATGTAAAAAGTTTAGTAATAACGCCAATTGCACCACACAATTTAAACGCAAGACCATTAGTTATAACTGATAAAACCGAAATAAAATTAAAAATTTCTGGACGCGAAGAAAACTACCTTGTATCTTTAGATTCTAGAATAACATCGGTAAGTAACAACGCAACATTAACCATAAAAAAGACTCCTTTTAAAATAAATATGGTCGAAATTCCAGAAGAAACTTTCTTAAAAACCTTAAGAAACAAACTACTTTGGGGCGAAGACAAACGAAATTAAAAACCTTATTTTTATACTACATTCTCAACTTTTTCGTTAAGTAATTATCTAATAATTTATATTAGAAAATGTACTATTTAATCATTGCAAATGTAATTTTTCATAAATAGTAATTAAGTGTATTTTAAGTACTATTAATTGTTATATTTGCACGCTATTTTTGAGTTAATGAGAATTATATTTTTATTTATTTTTACATTCGCAGTTTCAAATTTAAATGCTCAAATTCACGAAATTGGAGTTTTTCTTGGTGGAAGTAATTACATAGGCGAAATTGGTAAAACCAATTATATAAACCCTAACGAACCAGCGTTTGGTATTTTGTATAAATGGAATAAAAGTCCGAGACACGCCTATAGATTTTCTTATATGCAAAGTAAAATTACTGCAAACGACTTAGATTCTAAAGTTGGAGGTAGAAAACAAAGAGCATTAAATTTTGAAAATAATTTAAAAGAATTTTCGGCAGGATTAGAATTTAATTTTTTCGATTTTAATTTGCACGATTTTGAAAGAAAAATTACGCCATATGTATTTACTGGAATGACATTTACAATATATGATGGATTGTTTTATAGCAATGGTAGCGCTAAATTTGATTCCAATCATACCACAATTGGAATACCAATGATAGTTGGGGTTAAATCTAATATAACTCCAAATTTAATTTTAGGATTAGAAGCTGGAGCAAGATACACCTTTGCAGATGATATTGATGGAAGTAATCCAACCAATGAAAATTTAAAAATAGTACAATTTGGAAATTTAGACAGTAAAGATTGGTATGTTTTTACTGGATTTACTTTAACTTATACCTTTGGCGAAAAACCTTGTTATTGCGCTGATTAGAAATTATGAATTTATTAGAATCAATACACTTAGATAATTTACCCAAACATGTTGCCATTATTATGGATGGTAATGGTCGTTGGGCAAAACAAAAAGGATTACTAAGAGCATTTGGTCATGAAAACGGTACAAAATCAGTTAGAACAACAGTAGAATCTTGTGCAAAATTAGGAATAGAAAATCTTACACTTTATGCCTTTTCTACCGAAAACTGGAACAGACCAAAACTAGAAGTTGATACTTTAATGAAATTACTAGTTCATTCACTAAAAAATGAATTAAAAACGCTTCAAGAAAACAATATTAAATTAAATTCTATAGGCAATTTAAATAGATTACCTAAAAGTATTCAGAAAGAACTTAACGAAGTTATAACACTTACTAAAGACAATTCTAAAATGGTATTAACGCTTGCCTTGAGCTACGGATCAAGAGAAGAGCTTATAAATGCTATAAAAAATATTAGTGATAAAGTTAAAAATAATACAATTTCAATAGACACTATTGATGAATCAATTATAAATGAGCATCTTTACACGCACAATCTGCCAGAGGTAGACTTATTAATTAGAACAAGCGGCGAACACCGAATTAGTAATTTCTTGTTATGGCAAATTGCCTATGCAGAATTATTTTTTACCGATGTATTATGGCCCGATTTTACAGAACAACATTTATATGAAGCCATTATTAGCTATCAAAAAAGAGAACGAAGATTTGGAAAAACAAGTGAACAAATTAAAAAATAAATACGTGTTGAACAATTTTATAAAAGCATTTTTTATACTAATATGTGTAGGAAATGCTTTCCAGTTAAATGCCCAAGAAAGAATGCCGTTTGAACAAGGTACAAAATATATTTTAGCAAATGTAGATGTTACAGGTAAAATTAGTTTTAATAAACAAACAGTTGTAACATTTGCAGGACTTGAAAAAGGTCAAGAAATTGTTATTCCAGGAGAAGAAATAAGTAATGCTATTAAAAAACTTGGTAAACTTGGACTTTTTAGTGATATAGATTTTTATGTAAATAAAATTGTTGGCGATAGTATATATTTAGAATTAAATATTGTAGAACTTCCAAAACTTAATGAAGTAAAATTTAATGGTATAAAAAAAGGTAAAGTAGAAGAATTAATTAAAGAAAACTCGCTTACCAAAGGTAAAATTGTAAACGAAAACTTAATTACAACTACCAAAAATTATTTAGAAAATAAGTATAAAAAAGACGGTTACTTCAACACCAAAGTTGCAATAAGAACAGTTGCAGATACTACTTCTGGAAACAACGTTAATATGGTTGTAAATATTGACAAAGGAGAAAAAATTAAAATAGATAGAATAGTATTTGATGGCAATGAAAAATTTTCTGATAAAAAACTTAGAAAATTTATGAGAAGCACCAAGCAGATAAATCCGATAAGAATATTAAAACCATCTAAATTTATTAAAAGTAAATACAACGAAGATTTAGCTAAAATTATTGATAAGTATAAAGAAAAAGGATTTAGAGATGCATTGGGTCGATACCACCACGGCGGTCGCGGCGACCGGCAGGCTGCCTTCGTAGCGCAGGGTGACCTGGCTCTTGGCGTCGGG
>NZ_JAYVFH010000175.1:0-30035 GCF_043773265.1 Flavobacterium sp.
GTTTATTTGCACAAATATAATGAAAATAAAGCGCAAAAAAAATCCCAAATTAAATTGGGATTGTTTCATTTTTTTTACAAATCTGATTACATTATCTAATAAAGTAAAGTTTTATTTAAAAAAGGAATTTTCAAATTTACTATTTGTCATTTTCGACAAAGGAGAAATCTCATAATAATTTAATTTTTTACGTATCGAAATGACAATAACTTATTGATAGTTATAGCATTACCAAATTACAACACGCAAAGAATCTGCTTGATACATTGCACTTCCTGGTTTTATATTAAACGTTTTATGAAACTCTGGAACATTTGCCAAAGGACCATTAATTCTAAACTTAGCTGGCGAATGAACATCGGTCATGATTTGTTGCGCCAAAGCTTCTTTATTGGTATTGACCATCCAAGCATAACCATAAGCCAAGAAATAACGTTGGTCTGGAGTTAATCCGCTAATTTTTTCTTGAGTTTTATATTGTTTGGTTTTCTTAAATGCTTCATAACCCATTACAACTCCACCCAAATCGGCAATATTTTCGCCTTGTGTTGCATCGCCATTTACATTTTTATCACCAACTTTATAGTTACTAAATTGCGAAACTATTAATTGTGTTTTTTGCTTGAATTTTTTAGCATCTTCTGCTGTCCACCAGTTGTTTAGGTTTCCTTTGTCATCATATTGACTTCCTTGGTCATCAAATCCGTGAGTAATTTCGTGACCAAATGTTGAACCACCAATTATTCCATAAAGAATGGCATCGTCTGGCATGCGTCCTTCATAACCTGGAACTAAAATATTACATGCTGGAACACAAATTTCGTTATTGCTTGGATTGTAGTAAGCATTATAAGTTTGTGGATACATTCCCCATTCGGTTCTATCAACAGGTTTTCCATATTTTTTTATCATTTCATTATAATCCCATTTATTAACAGCCATTACATTTTTGCAATAAGAACTTCTGTCAATATCTATCGAACTTAAATCTTTCCATTTGTCTGGATAACCAACTTTCATTACAGTTTTACTTAATTTTTGCAATGCTTTAATTTTAGTTGGTTCACTCATCCAATCTAATTTTTTAATGCGTTCTGCATAAATATCACGTATGTTATTTCCTATTTCTAGTAATTTTTCTTTAGAACCTTTTGGCAAATATTCTTCAATATAAACTTGACCAATTAACTCGCCTAATGAATTATTTGTTTGCTCAACAACGTTCTTCCATCTTGGTTTTTGCACTTTTACACCACCCATAACTGTAGAATAGAATTTGAAATTTTGATTTTCAATTTCTTTATTTAAATAGGCAGCATAGGTATTAACCAAATCCCATTTTAAATAAGTTTTCCAATCTTCAATAGAATTGCTTTTTATCATTCCGTTTAAAGCTTTGAAAAATTCTGGTTGACCAACAAGTACAGTATCAGCTTTTGCAATTCCGAAATCTTTCAAACAAATATTCCAATCGATATTTGGAGTTATTGAATTGAATTGAGTCACAGACATTTTATTATAATTCTTAATAGGATCACGCAATGCTTCAAGTTTTCTTGATGCTTTTGCTAGTTCGGTTTCCAATCTCATTATGGAAGAAGCATTTTTGGCAGCAACATCTGGCTTCTCTCCTATTAATTGCATCATAGCTTGAACATGTTTTACATATTCATTTCTAATGGTAACCGTTTCTGCATCAGTATTAAAATAATAATCTCTTTGACCAAGACCTAAACCACCTTGCATAAATTGAATGGCGTTTTTAGAACTATTTCTATCATCTTGAGAAACATAAAAAGTAAATGCTGCACCAGAACCAATGGTGTGTAAATAGCCAATAGTTTTTAGCAAACCAGCAACATCTTTTACAGCATCAATTTTGGATAAATCACTTTTTAATGGTGCAATTCCGTATTTGTTAATAGATATAGAATCCATTCCGGAAGCATAAAAATCTCCAATTTTTTGTTTATTACTACCTTTTTCAGCATTTGCTTCTGCCGATTTTTCGCAGATAGATTTTACTTGATTGTTGATAGTATCTTGAATCATTCTAAAAATACCATTACTACGTTCTGAAGAAGGAATTGGATGATTTTTAAACCAACCACCATTTGCATAAGCAAAGAAATCTTCTGATGGACTTACAGTTGTGTCACGATTGGTTAATAAAGGATCAATAAAAGCAGTTTCTTTTTTAGAACAACTTGCAATAACAATAGTTGTTAATGACAAAATAATAATTCTTTGAATAATTTTCATATAAAGTGTTTTAATCGATAATAAGTATAAAAGTTACTAATTTTGTTACCAAAAGTACAAAAAGAATATTAATAATTAATTTGCAAAGCGTTATTGAATTATCAATACTATTTTTTAGTTTTATTTTTTAGCCACATATTACTTCGTCTGTTCGACCTTTGGTCTCGGGTCACAGATTATTTTAAAAAAAAATAACAAAAAAAAGCGTTCACCAAGGCAAACGCTTTTCAATATAAATCAGCTAAAAAATTATTGAATATTTTCAGCTCTAAATTCACCTTCGGTAACAGTTGTTACTACACCACCATTAGTTCCAGTAAAAGCAAATGTACCTTTAATAACATTCGCGTCAACTTGCGTAATAGTCATTGTTCCAGTTTCATTATCAGAATAAACATCAGTAGCAAAATTACTATAACTTCCGCCATAAGAGTTTACATTTGAAGGTTCGCTAGTAATGTTAAAAGTACCAGTTGCAACGGTTAATGGCATAAATAAAGTAACCAATTCAGATGGTGCTTCGCTTGAACCAGTTATTGATTTGCTTAACGAATTAATAACATCTGGGTTGGTAAATTCAGTTAAAACGCCATTAACTTTACATTTCATGTAGAACGTACCTGTTGAAGTGTTGTTAGAATCAGAACTACAGTTTACAAACATAGAGCTTGTTAGTACTACTGCTAAAAGCATTACCGCTTTTTTAATTGTTTTCATAATTGTTTTTTTATTATTAAAGCGGCAAAAATATTGATTAAAAAGTAATTAGAAGCTAATTTTGTTTATTTTAACTTTAAAAATAATTACTTTGAACTATTTGAGTTTTTCAAGAAACTATACGCTGTATTTTATTCATCGTAGAGCTGTGAATGAGATAATGATTATTTCCGATAGCGCGGATTTGCAATCCGTGCCCACAAACTAAATAAAAAAAACTACATTAACATACATTTTTGATGTTGATTATAATTTCTAAATAAATTTAATATATTTAGTCTACTTTATCAAATAAAAAATCTCTTTGTGGGCACGGATTGCAAATCCGCGCTATCGTAGCTTTTACATATCCGCGCTATCTGGGACTAATTGTTGGTGTTATTGCTTTAAAAATAGAAAAGATATTTATTAAAACAATAAACCACTTCGATTTGAAGTGGTTTTATTTTTTACGTTTATTCTTATTTAATCTTTAAATATTAAGTAATGATACGTCCTCCCATACATCTACATAATTACCATTATCAGCAATCAATACTCTACATCCTGCTGGAAGACCTAAATAAGGTAGTATTGATGGACACCATTCCATTAAATGGACTAAATGTAATGGTTTAAAGAAATCTTCGTCTTCAGAATAATCTCCTGACCAAATATACCATCCTGTTGTATCGCCTTCAGCTGGATGTCTTAAAGCATGAATTGGTTCTATTCCTTCTTTTACATTTAGAGATATACCTACCTTAAGATGTAGACTAGACGGTTCAAATGTAAAACCGTATTTAGTACATATTTTTTTTTGAGTATCCTCTAAATTAGTTACCTGTTCTTTCATTTATTATAGCTTTCATTTCTTTTGAATATTTGCTCATCTCTGCTCCTTATTTAGCAGAACAAGTGGTACATTGAGGTTGTACGGCATCTACTGAACGCATATTTTCTGTGTTAATTGTTCCTGTTTGATAATGTTCTTGTACTAATGGTGTTTTATGATCAGCAACCATTGGCTCGGATGTTCCTCCACAATTAACACAAGTCTCTCCTTGAACTGAAGCACTTTGAGCTGGAATAGTGGCATTATTAGGTCGGCATTCTTTATTTATGAGAACAATTGCGTTTACACTTTTTATTTTCTAAAAGAATCTCTTTATAATTTAAAATCAATATGGGTAAACTCTTTTTATTTGAGATTACTACATTATTAAAGACATTTTGAGTTGGTTTACAAAACATATACCTTTCATCAGAAATCTTAATTGCAGATTTGAGTCTAGTTTCTACTTCATATTTCTTTCCTTTTTTCAAAAGTATCTCTTTATTATCTTTATTATTTGGTTTGTTTCCAAGTACAATTATTGTGTCAGTAGGAGTTTTTTCATACTCCACAACTTTGTAAACATAATAATAATCAATATTTGCAATTTCAATCACTTGAATTTTTTTTGTTTGCCCAAATATTGCATTAATGCTTATTAGGAACACAGTCGAAATTATTAATCTTATTTTCATTTCTCTTTTTAATTTAATTTAACTGGAACTTTAAGATTAGGAAAGCTTAATAATTTTTGTCCAGCAACGTAATCATACCTATCACTATCTATAAAATTGGGGTCAACTTTTATGGCTTCATTATGCCATTTAGTATAAGCTTCATCCCCATTTTCAGAATTTGGACGATTAATACCCCCATTTTCTTTTGCAGCAACAAAACTTTCAATAACTTCATGTCCAACGGAATTACCTTGCTTCGTAGCACCTGCATCTTCAACTTTTTCAGCGTGATTCATATTAATGAACTGGTTAGTTTCAACTTTACCATCTTTTGTCTTACTAGAACCCGCATATGCACCTACAATAATATCTCCAACAACTCCACCTACAGCAAAAGTTTCACTAGTTGTGGTCTTTAAATTGACAGTTATATCAGTACTATTTATTGATTCTAATAATGCTTTATCATAATCATTTTTAGCTTCTCCTGTTGCTGATAAAAGCCCTGTTTTCTCATCTCGTGAAAGCTTCAAATTAGTTGATTTATCTAATTCTTTAGTTGCTTTTTTTGCGTCATCTCCAGTTATTTTGACATGTTCCGCTTCCATTCCATCTGGGTCAATAAAGTAAACAGGATTGTTAAGAGCATAAGTATAAGGTGAAAATCTTCTAGAGGTTTCAGCTAATGGGTCTATATTCATCCATCTACCAATTGCTGGGTCATAATTCCTTGCTCCATAATCATACATATTAAGTCCCAACTCGTCTTGCAGTTCTTTGCCGTTGTACTTATACTTATAACCACAATTCACACAAGGAAACAAATTTACACTACCTCCACCATTTGCATAACTTTTATTGGTAACGTTATAATTTTTATGTTTAAGACCAAAAGGATAATAATTGTTTTCTTCAAGAATTTTAAGAACGTTTGATGAATCTAGTCCATAACTTACTCTAATATTACCTAGATGGTCGGTATAATTAAAAACATAATTATAATTGTTAGTTGTTCCTACAACAGTATTTTTTACATATCCTTCGCTATGTGCAAAAAAATCTAATACGTTATTAGTATATTGATAACCATCTAAATAATCGGTTACAGTTATTGCTGTGCCAATCGTTACTGTTTTCTTCACTTTTTGTCCTTGTGCATTGTAAAGATATTCAATTGTTCCTGTTGTACCAAATATTATTTTGGTGGGTAAGTTTAAATGATTATAGGTGATGGCTGTTGTGATACCTTTATTTTTATCAATGGTCATGTTTCCGTTGGCATCATACACATAATCATCATCGGTATTGGTGCCATCTTTAAAACCATTGGGGTTAATGGTATCATCTACAACTTTCATCAATTGATTGGGTTGGGTTGCACTGTAACGATATGATAATCTATCTATTTGTAAACTCACAACCGCATCGTCATATTCGCCATTTCTGTTTAGGTTAAGAATGTTGCCATTCTTGTCATAATTCAAAGTTTCATTGTAGCTGTTAGTTACTGGTACTGTGTTATTAGGTTTTTGATAAACAGCATTAAGCAATCGGTTCAAGTCATCATACTGATAGTTGTATTTTCTTAAAACATTATTTAATATATTGTTTTTTTGTTACACTGCGAGGTCAAAGACCATCGCAGAGCATCGTGGTGGTTTTTATACTTCGTAGAGCTGGTTTGTTAATAATCAAATATATTTTTCACTTCTTGTAAAAAATTCTAAATCAATAACAAATTTGTCACTATCAAATCCATTTACTTTTTTATCTGAAAAAATTTCTTTTGTAGTTTTGAATATTTCAGTATAAATAATTTTTTTTCTTTTTTCATTATCACTATTTATCATTTTATTGAAATCTAGTTTAAGTTCATATTCAAATGTTTTTTCTTTTCTATAAATTTTTAATGGTCTAACATTAAAAAATGGTTCAAAATCTTTTGATACACAAATAATGCCAATATAAATTTTTTCTATATTAACACCATAACTTTTGCTTTCTAAGTATGTATTTAACTCTACTTCAATTTTATCAATAATTGAAAAATCTTCATTTGTAAACTCTCTCGAAAATTGCAATCCAAATCCTATATTCATATCTTTTATATTTATTTTCCCAGCTCTACGAAGTGTCTCGTAGTGCTCTGCGATGGTCTTTGACCTCGCAGCCACAATAATATTTCGTAAATTTAACATTTAAACGAATTGTTCCAAAAAATAAAGTAATAACCTTCTTGCATTTATTTGTTTTTAACAAACTTATGCAAAATATATTAATGTTTGTTTTTAATTATGCTTCGAGTTCAAAGACCATAACTAAGCTTCGTGGTGGTTTTATAATTTATAGAGTAGAGTAATATAAAGAATTATTCAAATGTTATTTATTTTACAATAATATTAGCATAAGCATCGTTTAATAAATATTAAATTGCAACAAATTTATGTGCTATTATGGATAAAATAAAAATACTTTGGGTTGATGACGAAATCGATTTACTCAAACCACACATCATCTTTCTAGAAAAGAAAAACTACGAAGTAACAACTTGCAATAATGGTCGTGATGCTGTTGATGTATTTGCCGATAATAATTTTGACATTGTTTTTCTTGACGAAAACATGCCAGGAATGAGCGGTTTAGAAACGCTGCAAGAAATTAAAGAAAAAAAATCTTCTACTCCAGTAATCATGATTACCAAAAGTGAAGAAGAATATATCATGGAAGAAGCAATTGGTTCTAAAATTGCCGATTATTTAATTAAACCAGTCAATCCAAATCAGATTTTATTAAGTTTAAAGAAAAATCTAGATCATTCAAGATTGGTTTCCGAGAAAACTACTTTAGATTATCAGAAAGAATTTCGCAAAATTGCTCTAGAATTAGCAATGGTCAATTCTTATGAAGATTGGGTTGAATTATATAAAAAGTTAATATTCTGGGAATTAGAATTAGAAAATATCGAAGATACTAATTTGATAGACATTCTTGAATCTCAAAAAACCGAAGCCAATTCGCAATTCGGAAAATTCATTGAACGAAATTATGAAGATTGGTTCGAGCCAAAAGCGGATAAACCAATTCAATCGCACACCTTATTCAGAGAATTGGTCGTTCCTGAATTGGTAAAAAAAGAAAAGCCAGTGTTGTTTGTAGTAATTGATAACTTGCGTTACGACCAATGGAAAGCAATGGAAAGTACCATTAATAATTACTATAAACTAGAAAAAGAAGTGGCTTATTATGCAATCTTGCCAACCGCAACTCAATATGCTAGAAATGCTATTTTTTCAGGATTAACACCACTCGAAATGGAAAAACAGTTTCCACAATATTGGAAAAATGATGTGGAAGAAGGTGGAAAAAACCTTTTTGAAGCAGAATTTTTAACAGCACATTTAAAAAGATTAGGATTAAATATTAAACAAGACTATTTCAAAATCACTAATCTTGCTGGAGGAAAAAAACTAGCAGACAATTTTAGAACTTTAAAAGACAACAACTTAGTAACGGTAGTGTATAACTTTGTGGATATGCTTTCGCATGCCAAAACCGAAATGGATGTGGTAAAAGAATTAGCATCAGATGATAAAGCATACCGTTCATTAACACTTAGTTGGTTTAGAAATTCACCTTTATTAGACATCATTCAGCAAGCCCAAAAACTTGGTTTTAAATTGATTATAACCACAGACCACGGAACTATAAATGTGAAAAATCCAACCAAAGTGATTGGCGATAAAAACACCAGTTTAAACCTTAGATACAAAACCGGAAGAAGTTTATCCTATGAAGACAAAGATGTTTATGCTATTAAAGATCCGAAAAAAATTGGGCTTCCAACCATCAATATGAGTAGTTCTTTTATATTTGCCAAAAATGATAATTTCTTAGCTTACGTAAACAATTACAATCATTATGTAAGTTATTATAGAAACACCTACCAACATGGCGGAATTTCGTTAGAAGAAGTTATTGTACCGTTTTTAGTTTTTAACCCAAGATAAATAGCAATTAGTGTTCAAAATATAGTCATCAGTTAACTGAACACTAAAAACTGAACACTGAAAACTGAACACTGAAAACTGAACACTGAACACTGAACACTGAACACTGAACACTGAACACTGAACACTGAACACTGAAAACTGAACACTGAAAACTGAAAACTGAAAACTGAAAACTGAACACTGAACACTGAACACTAATCCCATGGAAATCATCTTTTCATTAGAAGAAATAAATGCTGTAGCACAAAAAATCCTATCCGAAAACCCAAAAAAAGTACTACTTTTTAAAGGAAATATGGGTGTTGGAAAAACCACATTAATTAAATCATTAGCCAAAAATCTTGGTGTAAATGATGCTACAAGCAGTCCAACCTTTTCTTTAGTTAATCAATATCAAATTACTGACAATCAATACATTTATCATTTTGATGTTTATCGTCTTAAAAACGAAACAGAAGCGTTGGATATGGGAATTGAAGAATACTTATATTCTGGTAATTGGTGTTTTATAGAATGGCCAGAGAATATTCCAAGTTTAATTCCAGAGGAACATTCAACAATAAATATAGAAATACTTCAAGACGGAAAACGTAAATTGATTTTGCAATAATTATTTGTAAAAGTCATATTTTCTGTCACAATTGAATTTGATATTGACATTGTACTTGAGATTGCAATTGATATTGACATTGAAATTGAAATTGAATTTGTTTTTTTTGTAACTTGTGCCAATATAATGTAATCTATGTCACTTACACCTTTTACAAAACAGCAACTGCTACCTCAAGAAGAAAAGCTCGAAATTGCGCGTCATAAAAGCGAACTCTTTATTGGAATTCCTAAAGAAACCAGTTATCAAGAACGTAGAATATGTTTAACTCCAGATGCAGTTCACTCGCTAACTGCTCATGGTCATCGCATTTTAATGGAATCTGGCGCAGGTGAAAGTTCAAGTTATAGTGATAAAGAATACAGTGATGCTGGTGCAGAAATTACTAAAGACAATCAAAAAGTATTGTCTTGTCCGATGCTTTTAAAAGTTGAACCACCAACAATGACCGAGATTGAATTAATGAATCCAAATTCAATAATCATTTCGGCTATACAACTCAAAACTAGAAAGAAAGAATATTTTGAAGCTTTAACAAAAAAGAAAATTACAGCATTAGCATTTGAATATATTAAAGACGAAGATGGTTCTTATCCTGCTGTAAAATCTTTAAGTGAAATTGCTGGAACTGCATCAATACTGGTTGCAGCAGAATTAATGATTAACAATCAATTCGGAAAAGGATTATTATTTGGTAACATAACAGGTGTTCCACCAACAGAGGTTGTAATTATTGGTGCTGGAACTGTAGGTGAATTTGCTGCTAAAACTGCTGTCGGTTTAGGTGCAAGTGTAAAAGTATTTGATAATTCGATTACAAAATTACGTCGTTTACAAAACAATTTGAGTCAACGAGTATTTACATCAACCATTCAACCCAAAGCGTTGTTAAAAGCGCTTCGCCGATGCGATGTAGCTATTGGTGCAATGCGAGGCAAAGAACGATGTCCGATTGTAGTTACCGAAACCATGGTCGAACTCATGAAAAAAGGTGCGGTAATTGTAGATGTTAGTATCGATACAGGTGGTTGTTTTGAAACTTCAGAAATAACAACTCACGAAAAACCAACTTTTATAAAAAGCAATGTTGTTCATTATTGTGTGCCAAATATTCCGTCACGATATTCTAAAACAGCTTCACTTTCTATCAGCAATATAATCACTCCATATTTACTTCAAATTGCCGAAGATGGTGGTATTGAAAGCTCTATTAGATGTAACAAAGGATTAAAAAATGGAGTTTATTTATATCACGGAATATTAACCAACAAAGCAATTGGAGATTGGTTTAACTTGCCAGATAGTGATATTAATTTAATAGTTTTTTAAATCTAGTAATTGCAAATATTATAATCTTTACATTACATTTGCAAAAAAAATAAGAATGAAGTTTTATCAAAGATTGGCTTATTATTTGGTTGGATTAGTTATGGGAGCTTTTGTTGTAGCATTAGTGCTTTCTGGAAAAGATACACGCTGTAATTATTTTCCAAATGCTAGAGTTTTAAACGATTTACGAAACAAGCCATTTCAATACAGCATTGAAGCATCAAGAAAATTATCTGAAGATTGGATTGATACAGTCGATATAAAAAACACACTTACTTATGGTGATGTTGATTTTGATAAAAGTAATGTTGAATACAATAAAGGAAAACTTTATATTATAGAGGGTCAAACTGTTAAGAAAGATACAATTACGCTAAGAGTTATTAACTATGCAAGTAAAGCTGTTCTAGAAGATATTATTAGAAAGAGAAAATAATAAAAAAACTCCAATTTGAAATTAAACAAATTGGAGTTTTAGTATTAAATAATAGTGTACTTATTTTATAAATTCTATTTTTTGAACTTCCTCGGCATTAATGCTATCAAAGAAACCTTGCTCGTTCATCCAGTCATCACTAAAAACTTTACTCATGTATCGTGAACCATGATCTGGAAAAATAATAACTACATTACTTTCTGCAGTAAATTCTCCTTCTTCGGCAAATTGTCTTACTGCTTGCAAAGCTGCACCAGATGTATAACCAACAAATAATCCTTCTTTTTTGGCAATTTCTCTTGTAACGTGAGCACTTTGCTCATCTGTTACTTTCATAAAACCATCAATAATATCAAAATCGGTAGCTGTAGGAATTAAATTTTTACCCAATCCTTCTATTCTGTATGGATAAATTTCATTGTTATCAAATTCTTTTGTTTCATGGTATTTTTTTAATACTGAACCAAAAGCATCAACACCAAGAATTCTAATGTCTGGGTTTTGTTCTTTAAGGAATTTTGCAGTTCCAGAAATTGTTCCTCCAGTTCCGCTACAAGCTACAAGATGTGTGATTTTTCCGTTGGTTTGTTCCCAAATTTCTGGACCAGTAGTTTTATAATGAGCATCAATATTCAATTGATTAAAATATTGATTGATATATACAGAACCTTTAGTTTCTTCGTGCAAACGTTTGGCAACATTATAATAGGAACGTTCATCATCTGCAGAAACGTGAGCAGGACAAACATATACCTTTGCTCCCATTGTTCTTAGCATGTCTATTTTATCTTTAGAAGATTTAGAACTTACTGCCAAAATACAATCATAACCTTTAATAATACTTACCATTGCAATACTAAAACCAGTATTGCCAGAAGTAGTTTCAATGATAGTATCACCTGGTTTTAATATTCCTTTTCTTTCGGCTTCTTCAATTATATATAAAGCAATTCTATCTTTAGTAGAATGTCCTGGATTAAATGCTTCAACCTTAGCATAAAAATTACCTTCTAAATATTCGGTAACTCGGTTTAGCTTAATAAGAGGTGTATTTCCTATTAATTCCAAAACATTATTAAAAGCTTTTATTTCTTCTTTCATAAATAAAAAATTTGTTGAGGCATTTATAAAAATAATTAATAGCCACGAAACGTTGCAAATTTAATAAAATATTTTAAACTATTTTTTAATTTTTTCTAAATCTAACAAAAAACTATATTCTTTGGCAACTTCTTTAAGAGATTCAAACCTTCCAGACGCACCACCATGTCCTGTATCCATGTTTGTATCAAGAAATAATTGATTATTATTTGTTTTTAAACTTCTCAATTTAGCAACCCATTTTGCTGGTTCCCAATATTGTACCTGCGAATCGTGTAATCCTGTTGAAACATACATATTAGGATATTCCTTTTTTTCTACATTATCATAAGGCGAATAGGTCAACATATAATTATAATATTTTTTAACATTTGGGTTTCCCCATTCGTCATATTCTCCAGTCGTTAATGGTATAGTTTCGTCTAACATTGTTGTTACTACATCTACAAAAGCAACTTGAGCAATTAATCCGTTATAAATTTCTGGAGCCATATTGGCAATTGCACCAATTAATAATCCTCCTGCAGAACCACCTTCGGCATATAAATGTTTTGATGATGTATATTTTTGAGAAATTACATACTTAGAACAATCAATAAAATCGGTAAACGTGTTTTTCTTTTTTAATAATTTTCCGTCTTCATACCAACTTCTTCCTAAATCCTCGCCACCACGAATGTGTGCAATTGCATAAATAAATCCTCTATCCAATAATGATAATCGTGCTGTCGAAAAATAGGGATCAATATTCATTCCATACGAACCATAAGCATATAACAAAAATGGATTTTCAGAATTTAGTTTAATTCCTTTTTTATAAACCATTGATATTGGCACTTTTGTTCCATCGGTTGCGGTTGCCCAAATGCGTTTTTCGGTATAATTATTTTTATCAAATGTTCCTCCAAGAACTTGTTGTTCTTTTAGAACTACTTTCTCCTTGGTTCGCATATTAAAATCAATCATAGAACTTGGTGTTGCCATGGATTGATAAACATATCTTAAAATTTCAGTATCAAAATCAATATTTGTAGTGGTTTCGGCAGTATATGTTTCTATATCAAATGGTAAATAGTATGCTTCACTCCCATTCCAAGGTATGATTTTAATTTTATTTAAACCATTTGAACGTTCAGAAACCACTAAATAATCTTTGAAAATATCAATTCCTTCAAATAAAACATCTTCTCGATGACCAATTAAATCAACCCAATTTTCTTTTGAAGTTTTAGCTTCTGGAGTTTTCATTAGTTTGAAATTAGTAGCATCATCTTTATTGGTAACAATATAAAAACTATCTTCATAATGCGAAATAGAATATTCCAATTCACGAGTACGTTTCTGAAAAACTTTGAATTTTTTGTCTGGAGTTTCTGCTAAAAGAATTTGATATTCAGTCGTTAAAGTGCTTCCAGAAGTAATAATGATGTATTTCTTAGATTTGGATTTATAAACCGAAACATCAAAAGTATCATCTTTTTCAAAGTATACTACTTGGTCATCATTAGAATTTGAACCTAATTTATGTTTAAAAATTTTATCTGGTCTAAGTGTAATTTCATCTTTTCTTGAATAAAAAATAGTTTTATTATCATTAGCCCAAGTTGCGCCACCAGTAGTGTTTTCAATTTTTAAAGGTAGAATTTCATTGGTTTCTAAATTCTTAATTTGAATAGTATATTGACGTCTTGAAACGGTATCAATGCCATAAGATACCCATTTATTATCTTCACTAATACTTATTCCATTCAGGTTGAAATAACTAAAATCTTTAGCCATTTCATTACAATCAAAAAGAATTTCTTCTATAGCATCTAATCTTTCTTTTTTTCGTGAATGAATTGGATAATCTTTTCCTTTTTCAAATCTTGTAATATAGAAATATCCATTATAAAAATAAGGAACCGATTCATCATCTTCCTTAATTCTAACTTTCATTTCTTCAAATAAATCCTTCTGAAAAGCTTTAGTATGTTGCGTTGATTGATTGTAATATTCGTTTTCTTTGTTTAGATAATCAATTACTTCTGGATTTTCTCTATCGTTTAACCAATAGTAATTATCAACACGAATATGTTTGTGTTTTTCTATTTCGTGTGGAATAATCTTTGCAATTGGCGCTTGTAATTCTTTAGTCATAATTTTAATAAATTCTATAACAAATTTAAAGCAAACAACTCTTTTAAAAATTGTATTTTCATTAAGTTATTCAATAGAAATTAACAATGAAAATTTTGAGTTTTGAAATTGATATTGACATTGAAATTCTTTACTTTTGTAAAAAAAAAAAGATATGGACTTAATGGCAATGATGGGAAAATTGAGAGATACCCAAAACAAAATTGAAGAAACTAAAAAACGATTGGATACCATTTTAATAGATGAACAAAGTAACGACGGTTTAATAAAAGTAACTTTTACTGCTAACAATAAATTAAAATCAATTACAATAGATGACACTTTATTAGAAGATAAAGAACAACTTGAGGATTATTTAATTTTAGTAATAAACAAAGCCTTCACTAAAGCTGAAAGTGTAAACAAAGCCGAACTTGATGCCGTTACAAAAGTAGATATGCCAATGATTCCTGGTATGGAAGACATGTTTAAATAAATTTCTATTTTGAAATTTCAATAGTTAAAACTGCATTTTTTCTAAAGTTTCTAAAACATAACTGTGCATTATTTCTTTATAATCTAAATGAGTTACAATGCGAAGTTTTCCGTGTCCCATTGAGCTGATGAAAATGTTTTTTTGTTTTAGTTTTTCAATAATCCATTTGTCTTCTAATGATTCTCTTACTGAAAATATTAAAATATTAGTTTCAACTGGTTCTACTTTTTCAACCCAAGATAATTTGCTCAATAATGCTCCAAGTTCTTTAGCTCTTCTATGATCATCTTCTAGTCGTTGCATATTGTTTTGCAAGGCATACAATCCTGCAGCTGCTAAGTAACCAGCTTGTCTCATTCCGCCACCAAATATTTTTCTAATGCGTAAAGCACGTTTAATATCGGCTTTGCTTCCTAATAATATGGATCCAATTGGCGCACCTAAACCTTTAGAGAAACAAACCGAAATGGTGTCAAATAACTCACCAAATTGTTTTGGATGCTGTTTTTTAGCAATCATTGCATTCCATAATCGTGCTCCATCTAAATGATATTTCAAATTATTTTCTAGACAAACTTGCTTTATTTTTTGCAATTCTAAAATATCATAACAAGCACCACCACCTTTATTTGTTGTGTTTTCAATGCTAACTAAAGTTGTTAATGGCGAATGATAAAATTCGGGATCATTTATGGCGTTTTTAACTAAATCGGCAGTTATCATGCCTCTTTTACCATCAACTAAACAACATGAAACACCACTATTAAAAGATGCTCCACCACCTTCATAATGATAAATATGCGAATATTTATCACAAATAATTTGTTCTCCAGGATTGGTATGCAATTTTATTGCCGTTTGATTAGCCATTGTTCCAGATGGAAAAAACAGTGCAGCTTCCATTCCAAACAATTGTGCTACAGCATCTTCAAGTTCATTAATTGTTGGATCTTGTTTGTAAACATCATCACCAACTTTGGCACTAAACATAAACTGCAACATCTCGTTACTTGGCTTGGTTACCGTATCACTTATTAAATTTATTTCCATAATCTCAAAACTAATCTTATTTTTGTAAAAACAATTGTAAATTATTAGAAGCTAATCCTGCTATACGTTCCAATCTTTTTATAAAATTCCTTTTTTTCAATGTTTAAAAAAGAGCTTCTTTGGTCGCTTTTTTTCAACAAGAAAAAATAGTCATTTTATAAAAAAGGATTTCCACTGCTATCAGGGCTAAAAATAAATGCTAACTATATAATTCACTGCAAAAATAGAATAATTTATGACAAATACCGAACAAATAAAAGGTATTGTAGAGCGTCTTGGTGCGTTGAGGAGGTATCTTTGACATTGATGCCAAGCTTATCGAAATAACCAACGAAGAAGAAAAGACCTTTGCTCCCAACTTTTGGAACAATGCTAAAGAAGCCGAATTGCTTGTAAAAAACTTGCGCTCAAAGAAAAAATGGGTTGAAGATTTTGAAAAAGGTAATTCAATGGCAGAGGAACTTCAAATTACTTACGAATTTTTTAAAGAAGGTGATGCTTCCGAAGAAGAACTTGATACTCAATATGAATTGACAAATTCACATATTGAAGATTTAGAATTTAGAAACATGCTTTCTGAAGAAGGCGATAATATGAGTGCTGTTTTGCAAATTACGGCTGGTGCTGGCGGAACAGAAAGTTGCGATTGGGCATCAATGTTGATGCGAATGTATATGATGTGGGCAGAAAAACAAAAATATAAAATAAAGGAATTAAACTTTCAAGAAGGAGAAGTTGCCGGAATAAAAACTGTTACTTTAGAAATTAAAGGTGATTTTGCTTTTGGATATCTAAAAGGTGAAAATGGTGTGCATCGATTGGTGCGAATTTCACCATTTGATAGTAATGCTAAACGGCATACTTCTTTTGCATCAGTATATGTTTATCCTTTGGTTGATGATACAATTGAAATAGATATAAACCCTGCCGATATTGAAATTATTACTTCGCGCTCAAGTGGTGCTGGAGGACAAAATGTAAATAAAGTTGAAACCAAAGTACAATTGTTTCACAAACCTACCGGAATTCAAATTCAGTGTTCAGAAACTCGTTCTCAACAAGATAATCGTCAGCGTGCCATGCAAATGTTGAAATCGCAATTGTTTGAAATTGAATTAAAAAAGCAACAAGCGCAACGTGCCGATATTGAAGCAGGAAAAATGAAAATTGAATGGGGTTCACAAATTAGAAATTATGTAATGCAACCTTATAAATTGGTCAAAGATGTTCGATCAGGTTATGAAACTAGTGATGTTGATGGCGTTATGAACGGAAATATTGATGAGTTTTTGAAAGCTTATTTAATGATGATGGGACAAAAAGAAGAGTAGTTTAAATAAATTTCATATATTTATTTTTTATTAAAACTTTACTTACTATTATGAAACAAAAAATTATTTATCTTTTATTTTTATTAAATGTATCTATTTATAGCCAAAACATATTTCTTAAAGGATATTATATCGATAATAACGGTCAAAAAAATGATTGCTTGATTAAAAATCATGATTGGAAATATAACCCAACCAGTTTTAATATTAAAAACACTATCGATTCAGAAACTAAAACTATTTCAATTAATGATTGTAAAGAATTTTCTATTGAAAATGAATTTAAATATATTAAAGAAACTACTCAAATAGATACTTCAAGTGAAAATTATAGTCAATTAGATAGTAAAAAAGAACCTAATTATATAGTTTCAACTATTTTTTTACGTGTTTTAGTTGAAGGTGAAAATGATTTATATCTTTATGAAAATGAAAATTATCCAGATCGATATTTTTATAAAAATAATGATTCAACTATTAAACAACTAGTTTATAAAAAGTATTTTGATCCTAATAAAAATGAAGGATCAGATGTATTTGTCAATGAGTTTTATAAAAGACAACTTACAAATGATGTAAAATGCAATGACATTTCAAAAAAAGTAACTTTAGAAAATGTAAAATATACTAAAATTGACCTAATAGCTTACTTTGCTAAAATAAATAACTGTAATAACCCAAATACTAATTCACAATCAAATGTACTTTTTAAAACTAAAAAAGCAATTGTTAGCATTAAAGGTGTTACAGCATTAAATAGTGATGCTATAAAATTTCAAAGAGAACCATCTGTAAATACTGGATTTGACACTAAAGTTAATTTTAGTTTAGGAGCAGAAATGGAAATTCTTATGCCATTTAATAATTACACTTGGGGAATTTTTATTGAACCAAATTTTTCAAAATATAAAGCCAATCAAACAATTCAGCATGGATTAAACAATTCTTTAACCAGAAATATTATTTTAGATATGAATGTAATTCAAGTTCCTATTGGCATGAAATATTATATTAAATCAAATAGTGCTTCAAGTTTTTATTTAAATGCTGGAATAAATGTAACCAATGTGAAAGAAGGAACAAAAATTGATTTTGAAAATACAGATAGTGATTATTATTTCACTGGTTTTAGTTATACTTTTTTTGGAGCAGTTGGATATAAGCATAAAAAAATTGCCGCAGAAATTAGAATTAATTCAACAAATAATGCAGCAGCATCCAATGGTTATGATATTCAATTTAATAGAAGTTCTTTAGTTTTAAAATATGAACTCTTTAGAAAATAATATACAATTCATAATTTACTTCTCATAATTTAAACCTATATTTGCATCGAGGATTCCGAAAGGAAGTTACACCTCACCTCAATAGCCAATCGCTCCAGATTGGCTTTTGTATTTAATAAAAGAAAAATTTCCAGAAATTATTAATTTTCTGGAAATTTTTAAATTTATATACTTTTCAATTATAAAACTTCTTTCAAAAATTGAAGTAATGCAATCCAAGAACGTTTGTTAGCTTTTTCATTATATGCAGCACCTTTTGAATTATCATTTCCAGCGTTTTTATCTGTAAATGAATGAACTGCATTAGCATAATAAATCATTTGCCAATCAGATTTTGCTTTTCTCATTTCCTCTTGAAACGATTTAATTTCGGCTTCACTTTCATAAGGATCATCTGCGCCATGTAAAACTAAAACTTTTGCATTAATTGCATCAATTGTTCTTGATTCATCACGACCTAAACCACCATGAAAAGAAACAATTCCTTTAACTTTCATATTCGCTCTTGCAGCTTCAATTGCTCCAGAACCTCCAAAACAATAACCCATTACAACAATATCATTTGGGTTTGCACCTTGTTTTACTAATTGTTCTAATGCTAGTTGAATTCGTTTTTGGTAATCGGCATAATTTTTCTTATAAAAACCAGCTTTTTGTCCAGCTTCGGTGTAATTTGTTGGCTTGTTTCCAACTCCATAAATATCGGCAACAAATGCATAAAAACCCAATTTAGATAATTCGGTTGCGCTTTCTTTAGCATGATCATCAATTCCCATCCAAGCAGGAAGAATTAATATTCCGGCTTTGCTTTTTAATGCTTTACTAGGTTTAGAGATAAATCCGCTGAGTTTTTGATTATCATCATTATAATCAACAGGTTTTAGTTGAGCGATTATAAAATTTGGAAATACAAATGATATCAATAAGAAATAGAAAATTACTTTTTTCATTTTTTATTGTAAATTTAATGATAAATCTTTTTATATTTATTTTTTATTTATACTTTTTTCGTGACGAATAATTTTTAATTTGAGATTTCAAAAAATGAAATTATACTCAAGATAATATCCAATCACTCAAGATTGGCTTTTGTATTTTTATTCTAAACAAAAAAACCACCTTAAAAAAGATGGTTTTTGATTTATTTAAGTTTTCGTATTATTTTTTAGCAATAAAATTTGGCTTCAAAACAACAACTGAAACGATTGAATTGTCTGAGTAAGAAACTTCTTTAGTAGCTATTGAATTATCAAAATATTTCCATACACCAGATTTAATACCATTTGAATATTCGGCTATAGTTTGAATATTTCCTTTTTCATTATATGAAGTCCATTTTCCTTCTAATTTCCCATCTTTAAAGAAACCTACCTGTTGTATATTTCCATTATCATAGTAATAAGTTGCTTTAACTAATTGTCCGATAGCTTCTAATTGTGGTTCAACTTGTGCAAAAATTGCTCCTGAAACTATCATTAATGCGATTAAAAATATCTTTTTCATAAGTAGTTTGGGTTTTAAATTATTAATTACATAACAAATATACAATTTATTTTACAATAAAAAAACTTTTACTTAACAATTTAATAACATTGAAAAACTTTAACTTTTATAGAACAATAAAACCAATGAAATTCATTGGTTTTATTGTTCTATTTCTTTTTCTTATTAGATTTTTTCTTAGCTTGTTCTTTCTTTTTTGCTTTAGCTTTATCTTTAGATTTTTGTTTTTTTGCTTTATCTTTCTTTTTAGCTTTTTTCTTTTTCTCTTTGTCTTTTTCTTTTTGTTTGTCTTTCTTAGCTTTAGCTTTCTTTTTAGCTTTAGCTTTTTTCTCTTTTTCTTTAGCTTTTGATTTTTTTTCTTTTTCTGAGTCTTTCATAATTTCGATTTTTTCATTATTATCAGAATCTGTTTCTAACAAAACTTCTTCCACTTTAATGTCGGTTACAGTTGCTTCTTTAACAACTTTTGCTCTTGATCTTGGTTGAGTAGTCTTAGCATTTGTAGCGGTTGATACTCGAGATCGTGTTTTTGGCTTTACAAAAGCTATTTCATCTTTGTTAGATTCAGCGTTAGTTACTGCAGCTTCTTGTATTCCTTCATTTATTTCTAAATTCATGTTTTCTGTTGTTCCTTTTTTCTTTAACATAGTTTTAGTTTTTTTTTAAATATTGATTTAATGTAAATGAAATGTAAATTCTATGTTAACAAAAATACAATATAAAACAATTGCCCAATGTTAAGTTTTCGTTTTTATTAAAAACATAACATTGGAAAATTAAAATAAAAAAAAAACTCCTTAAAAAGGAGTTAAATATTATGTAATAAAAAAATAAAATATTGTTAAAACAAATTAATAATATAATAAACTAACATAGCTAATAGCGCCGAAACAGGAATAGTTAAAACCCAAGCCCAAAGCAATTTTACAGTTACACCCCAACGTACAGCAGAAACTCTTTTAGTAACTCCAACTCCAATGATTGAACCTGTAATTGTATGAGTGGTTGAAACAGGAATTTTAAAATGTTCTGTTATAAATAACGTTAATGCACCAGCAGATTCAGCTACAACACCTTCAAATGCAGTTACTTTGGTAATTTTTGAACCCATTGTTTTCACAATTTTCCATCCACCGCTTAATGTTCCTAATGCAATAACTGTGTAACAAGTTAATGGAATCCATTCAGGCATAACTCCATCAATTTTAACACCATTAACTTCTGATAGTAATTTTACATTCAAGTCTAACCAAAATCCTGATAAATTAAAATTTGGATTGTCTTTAATAAATACTGCAACAGCTGCAGCAATAATTCCCATTACTTTTTGTGAGTCATTTCCACCATGTCCTAAACTGAATGCTGCTGAAGATAAAAGCTGCATTTTCTTTAAAACTTTTTCGGCTTTAGCAGTCGAAAAACTACTAAATAACAAATTAAAAATAGCTAACGAATAAAAGATAAATGCTACTAAAAACCATTTAATGTTTTGTGGTTCGGTTACAACACTCCAAAAATGATTTTCAAATCTTGGTTTTTTTATGTCTTCATAATTTACCATTACTGAAGTTAAGAACCAAACAACCAAAAGCATTAAAACTACTGTAAATATTTTTGGATATATATTCTTTTTTGACGAATACATCATCCATAATGAAATGAAATAAGAAATAATCATTCCTAATAATGGCGCTAAAACAATAAATAAAATAACCATAAATACACCAGAAGGCAATAATTCTCCGGCTTTTGCGGCTTTGTACCAATCTACAATTTTAAAACCAGCGTGTTCCATATCTGTTACACCAATAAAACCATGAGCTACAGCTGCACCAGCAAAACCACCAATTAAAGTATGTGATGATGATGATGGAATGCCTTTTAGCCAAGTAATGATATTCCATATAATAGCAGCAATTACACCTGCTAAAATAACAGTTAAATCAATACTACTTGTATGCGCAGTTTTTGCAACGGTATCGGCAACTCCAAATCCAAAAACCCAATATGCTAAAAAGTTAAAAAAAGCAGCCCAAAGCACAGCTTGAAATGGTGTTAATACTTTTGTTGCAACGATGGTAGCAATTGAGTTTGCAGCATCATGAAAACCGTTGATATAATCAAATATCAAGGCAAGAAAAATAATTATTATAAGTAATGTAAAATCCATAAATGGTGATTTATAATAAAAACTATTTATGAATGTTTAACAGAAATTTGTTCCATTACGTTTGAAACACTTTTACATTTGTCTGATGCTGCTTCTAATGACGATAGAACTTCTTTATATTTGATTATGTTTTTTGCATCTGTTTCATTCTCAAAAATATCAGCAACTGCTTTATCAAAAACAACATCAGCTTTGCTTTCTAGTTTGTTGATTTTTTTACAAGTATCTTTTATCATCTTTATATTATTCATATCTTTCAATTGCTTGATTCCTTCTCCAATCAATTGACATGCTTCTAAATTTATTTCGGTTAATTTTCTTATAGATTTAGTAATTTTATCAACCTGGTATAATCTAATTCTACTAGCTGCACCATGCATATTATCGGCAACGTTATCAATAGATTTTATTAAAGAATGAATATCTTCTCTATCAAATGGTGTAATGAAATTTTTACTTAATTCAAGGTGTGTTTTATGAGTGATTTCTTCAATTGTAGCTTCAAGCTCTTCTATTCTTTTAAAATATTCTTCTCGTTCAGATTTAGGTGCGTTTACAGCTTCGTGCAAAGTATTAGCTAGAATAATTAAATTTGCAGCCGCTTGCTCAAATAATGGAAAGAACTTTTTATCTTTAGGAACAAAAAATTGAAAAATACTGTTTAGTGTCATTATGTAAAATTTTATGCAAATGTATTCAACTAATATTAAGAGAATGTTAAGTTACTTGGAAAATCAGTTTATAAATATATTTTTCATTTCAGAAAAAACTATTATATTTTTTCAATCGTTTTTGTATTTTAGCAAAAAACTAAATCAAGCTTTAAATTCATGGACATAAACTTCAACAAAAACGAAGATCATAACAAACTTTTATTATCTGATTTAAAACAGCGATTTGCCAAAGTAAAACTTGGTGGTGGCGAGAAACGTATAGAAAAATTACATGCCGAAGGCAAAATGACTGCCAGAGAACGTATAGATTATTTACTAGATGAAAAATCAAAATCAATAGAAATTGGTGCATTTGTTGGCGATGGAATGTATGAAGAACACGGTGGTTGTCCTTCTGGTGGAGTTGTTATAAAAATTGGATATATTAAAGGAAAACAATGTATAGTTGTAGCCAATGACGCTACTGTTAAAGCTGGTGCATGGTTTCCAATTACTGGCAAAAAGAATCTTCGTGCTCAAGAAATTGCAATGGAAAATCGGCTGCCAATAATTTATCTTGTTGATTCTGCTGGAGTTTATCTGCCAATGCAAGACGAAATCTTTCCAGATAAAGAACATTTTGGAAGAATTTTTAGAAATAATGCCATAATGTCTAGCATGGGAATTACTCAAATTGCTGCAGTTATGGGAAGTTGTGTTGCTGGTGGAGCTTATCTTCCAATAATGAGTGATGAAGCCATGATTGTTGATAAAACTGGAAGTATTTTCTTGGCAGGAAGTTATTTAGTGAAAGCGGCGATTGGAGAAGTTATTGATAATGAAACACTTGGTGGAGCAACAACACATTGCGAAATTTCAGGCGTTACCGATTATAAAGCCAAAGACGATAAAGATGCTTTAGACAGAATAAAAAGTATTGTTGGAAAAATTGGCGATTATGACAAAGCAGGTTTTAATAGAGAAAAATCAGTTAAACCAGCTTTGGATGAAAATGAAATTTACGGAATTATTTCAAAAGCAAGAACCGATCAATATGACATGATGGAAATCATTAAACGATTGGTTGATAATTCTGAAATGGATATGTATAAAGAAGATTACGGAAAATCAATAATAACATGTTACGCAAGAATTGATGGTTGGGCAGTTGGAATCGTTGCAAATCAAAGGATAGTTTCTAAAACTAAAAAAGGCGAAATTCAATTTGGTGGCGTAATTTATTCGGATTCTGCTGATAAAGCCACGAGATTTATTGCCAATTGTAACCAAAAGAAAATTCCGTTAGTATTTATTCAAGACGTAACCGGATTTATGGTTGGTTCTAAAAGTGAACATGGCGGTATTATAAAAGATGGAGCCAAAATGGTAAATGCAGTTGCAAATAGTGTTGTGCCAAAGTTTACAGTAATTGTTGGAAATTCTTATGGCGCAGGAAATTATGCAATGTGCGGAAAAGCATACGATCCAAGATTAATTTTTGCTTGGCCAAGTGCAGAACTTGCCGTTATGGGTGGAACTCAAGCTGCCAAAGTTTTAGCACAAATAGAAGCTTCATCACTAAAGGCAAAAGGCGAAATTATTGATGAAGTTAAAGAAAAAGAATTATTTGATAAAATAAAAGCAAGATATGATGCACAAGTTTCACCATATTATGCAGCAGCAAGATTGTGGACCGATGCAATTATTGATCCTTTAGAAACTCGAACTTGGATTTCAATGGGAATTGAAGCGGCGAACCACTCGCCTATTGAGAAGAAATTTAACTTAGGAGTGATTCAGGTTTAAAGCATAATTGTAAATTAAATATATGAAATTTATTAAACTTATTTTATTATTGTTTGCTTTTAATATTCTTACTAGTTGTAGTGTAAACACAAAAACTGATTCAAATTTTGTTGATACTAGTAGCAAGACTTTAAAAGACGAATTTCCAAATACATATAAAAATATTGCTCCAGGTTGTATAGATACAATTCAATTTGAAAAACTTAAATCATATTTAAAATCAAAATGTAAAATTGATATTGATTCAGTTGGAATAGTTAACATTTTTTATCTAATGCCAAAAAAAAGATGTGAAACAGATTATTATATTGATGTTAAGCATATAAACTTACCTGATAATTATTTAAAAATTCAAGGACATAATTCTAAAAATTATGATAAATATACTAAATTGAATTTTCCAATTGTATTTATTCAAAATGAAAAAGAAGTAATAAACTCTAAATGGATAAATGATGAAAATGATTTTATTTATTCTCTTTTTTTTAATTATGATGCTAAAATTCATTGCGAAGCTTTATTGACAATTTCCAAAGACAGAAGTTATTTATTAGATTGGGAAATATTTAAACCAGCAACTTTTAATGCGTTTAGCAATGAACTTAGTAAATATAAATGTGAGTAATATTTTAATCTATTTTTATTAAATGAAATTAGCTAAAAAGCGAGATAGAATATTATCTTTTGCTATAGATATTATGATTTATTTTATCATTTTTATGATATTCGGATTTTTCTTTGGACAGGTAAACGATCAAGAAAACGGATTTGTAATTAATGGTTTTCCAGCATTTATTTTATTTTTAATAGGTATTGGATTATGGCCAATAAATGAAGCTTTTACATCGCAAACATTTGGCAAAAAAATTGTTGGATTGAAACTAATAAATAAAAACAATAAAGATATTAGTGGTACTCAAGCATTTTTAAGATTTGGTTTTGGCTTTTTTGATTGCTTTTTTCTAGTTGGTTTTCTAGTTTCTTTATTAAATAAAAACAATCAACGAATTGGTGATTTGATTGCCGAAACATTTGTAATTGAAATGAATAAATAAACTCATATTGTTTTGGAAATAATAATAATTTGTATAGTTGCCTTTCTAGTTTCAATCCTAACCTTTTTTTCAGGTTTTGGTTTAGGAACAATACTTACACCTGTTTTTATGATTTTTTTTCCTGTAGAAATCGCAATCGGATTAACTGGTATTGTTCATTTCTTTAATAATATTTTCAAACTTTTCTTAGTTGGTAAAAAAGCAAACAAAGAAATTCTTTTAAAATTTGGTATTCCAGCAGTTATTGCAGCATTTGTTGGTTCGTTAGTGCTAATTTCAATAAATGACTTAAAACCGCTTTTCTCTTATAGATTATTTGATAAAACATTTGTAGTTTATCCCATAAAATTTATAATTTCAGTTCTATTGCTTTTCTTTGCAACTATTGATTTTATTCCGTTTTTTAACAAGCTAGAATTCAGTAAAAACAAATTGCCTTTTGGCGGAATTTTAAGCGGATTTTTTGGAGGTTTGGCAGGAATTCAAGGTGCTTTGAGAAGTGCATTTCTTATAAAAGCTGGTTTGTCTAAAGAAAGTTTTATAGCAACAACTGTAATAATCTCAACTTTTGTAGATTTTACTAGATTAAGTATGTACTCTACAAAATTTCTAAATGCTGGATTAACAGAAAATACAACTTTAGTTTTGTGTGCAATACTCTCAGCAATATCTGGTGCTTACATAGGAAATAAATTATTAAAAAAAGTAACTTTACATTTTATACAAATTCTTGTTGCAATAATGTTAATCGTAATTTCATTACTCTTAGCTTTGGGGATTTTATAAAATAAACCCAAAGTAACAATTTATAAAAACCAACTACTAATCTATTAAACAACTCTTTTATGAAAAAAATAGTGCTTTTGGGTTTAACTCTAATTGGTTTTCAGACCGTTTTTTCTCAAAATTTTACTCGAAAAGATTCGCTTCAAGGTTCTTTGCGACCAGAAAGAAACTGTTTCGATGTGCAACGATATGATTTAAATATCGAGGTTAGACCAGACGAAAAACGAATTTCTGGTTACAACGAAATAACATTTAAAGTTTTAGAAAAAACTAAAAAAATTCAATTAGATTTATTTGAAAACATGCAAATTGATTCTATAATTTGGAATAAAAATACTTTAAATTATAAAAGAGAATTCAATGCTGTTTTTATAGATTTTCCAAATGTTGATTTAGAAGTAAATTCAACTCAAATTGTAAAATTTTATTATTCTGGAACTCCAATAATTGCAAAACGTGCACCTTGGGATGGAGGTTTTGTTTATAAAAAAGATAAGCAAGGTAAACATTGGATTGGTGTTGCTGTGCAAGGAACTGGAGCAAGTTTATGGTATCCTGTAAAAGATACTCAAACAGATGAGCCAGATTTAGGATCTAAAATAAGTGTTGCAGTTCCAAACGGATTAATGAATGTGTCTAACGGAAGATTCATAGGTAGCGAAGATTTAAAAAATGGTTATACTCGTTGGGATTGGGAAGTGAAAAACCCTATAAACAACTATAATATTACAATAAATATTGCCGATTATGCTCACATACATGAAAATCATAATGGCTTAGATTTAGATTACTACGTTTTACGCGATAATGAAGAAAAAGCACGCAAACATTTTGAAGAAGTAATACCAATGATGGATTGTTTTCAAACTAAATTTGGAAAATATCCATTTGCTGATGATGGCTACAAACTTGTTGAAACTTCTTATTTAGGTATGGAGCATCAAAGTGCTGTTGCTTATGGCAATAAGTACATGAAAGGTTATCTTGGAAGCGACCTTTCTGGAACCGGAATCGGATTACTTTTTGATTATATTACCATTCACGAAAGTGGTCACGAATGGTTTGGAAACAGCATAACTTCAGCTGATATTGCTGATATGTGGATTCATGAAGGTTTTACCCAATATACAGAAATTGTATATATTGAATGTCAATATGGTTATGAAAAAGCAATGAAATATTGTAAAGGTTTGCAAAGAAATGTGAGTAACAACAAACCAATAATTGGTCCTTATGGTGTAAATCAAGAAGGTTCTGGCGATATGTATCCAAAAGGTGCTTTGCTTTTAAACACCTTGCGACATGTTATTAATAATGATGATTTATGGTGGAAAATTCTCTATAAATATTCTGATACATATCGACATAAAATTATTGATACAGAAACAGTTGTTGCATTTTTTAATCAAGAAAGTAATTTAATTCTTACTCCTATTTTTAATCAATATCTACGCTATAAAAATATTCCCATTCTAGAAATGAAACTCATTAAAAAGAAATTAGAATATCGATGGAAAACTGATGTTTCAGATTTTAATATGCCAATAGATGTTAATATTAAAGGAAAGGAAACTAGATTAGAACCAACAAATAATTGGAAAAAAAGTAAGTTTAAAATAAAAAAACTGGAAGAAATTGAAGTTTTAAAAAATGAGTTTTTTGTAGAAGTCGAAAATTAATTTTTTTTTTTTATAAATAGTTTTATATATTATTAATATTTAGTAATTTAGTGTTTACTTTTAAACTACTTTATTATGGAAGCAACTATTAAAGCAAGAAACAAATGGGCAAACGCACATACAAGTTATTGGTTGGATGCCTTGCGAATTATTCTCGGTACTTTTTTAATCTACAAAGGCATTTCATTTATTACAAATACAGTAGAGTTTGATGGAATTGTATCTTCAACTGAGTATTTTAATGGTGGGATGATTTCTTTTCATTATATATCTGCTGCTCATATCATGGGTGGAATCATGATTATTTTTGGATTATTAACTCGTTGGGCAATACTAGCTCAATTACCAATTTTGTTTGGTGCTGTAATAATAAATTTCTTTGGCGAGTTAAATTCTAACAATTTAACATTAGCAACCTTAACACTTGCTATAAGTTTGTTTTTCTTGTATTTTGGTAGCGGTAAACACTCAGCTGATTATTATTTTAAAATGAATAAATAAAAATTTATTTAACAGTTTCCTTTCTAAGAATTTTTCCTGTAGGGGTTTCTTTAAATTTAGAAATAAATAAAATTTCTTTTGGACGTTCGTATTTATCCAACTCATCAAAAATAATTTTATCAATTTCAAATGAATCTCCTTCAATAACTAGTACTACTTTTTCACCAAGTTCTTTATCTTCCTTTGAAGTTATGAAGAATCGTTTGTTTATTTTCCCATCCAATTTTTTCTCAACTTGCTCAGGAATAATTTTTATTCCGCCACTGTTTATTACATTATCAATTCTACCTAAAAAAATAAATTGATTTTCGTTTACAAGTTCTACCAAATCATTAGTAACAATTACTTCTTCTACAATTATTGATGGCGCATGAATTGTTAAACAATTTCTATCATCATAGGAAATTGTTACATGTGGCATAACCGTAAATGCCTTCTCACCTACTTTCTTTGCAGCAATATGAGTTATGGTCTCAGTCATTCCATAGGTTTCAAATACTTGAGTGGGCAATTTAATTAATTCTTTTTCTAAACTCGAGCTTACTCTTGCTCCGCCAACAATAAGTTTTTTTACATTTTTTAGTTCCTTTAACGAATTTTGAGCTTGCATTGGAACCATTGCAACAAAATCATATTTTTCATCAAGATTTTCCATCGGATGAGAAGTTGGTGCTACAAAATCTAAATCTAAACCAAGAATTATTGATCGAATAAGCATCATTTTTCCAGCAACATATTTTATTGGTAAACATTGCAATGCACGATTTCCTGGTTGCAAATCAAAGAAATCGCCTGTTGCTATTGCAGAATTTACCATAGCTTGTTTCTCAATTCGTATCATTTTAGGCAAACCAGTAGAACCAGATGTTTGCATTTCTATATAAGATTTATTATCAAACCAATCTAGTAGAAAATCGCCAACTGGTTTTTCAAATTCTTCGCCTTCTTTTATAAAACTATAGGCAACTCGACACAAATCTTCACGATTTAAATGAAAACCGTTTAGCTTAAATGAATTATGAACATTTTCGTAGGTAGGATTAATCATGATTTTAGTTTATTAATGTTGATTTTAAATCTATTTTACCACTAAGTTTTTCTTTCCAATTTGTCCATTTGTATTTTTTGGCCAAAATGAATAAAAAAATTGGATAACTAATTGCTATTGAAATAATCATTTCGTTTAATGTATTAGCAGTGTTTTCGGCTCCAGTGTATTTAAAAATTGCATCTGTTTGCAATGCAGAATAATCAGAAGTAATTAATAATGCAGCCAATAAATTGTTTCCCAAATGAAAACCAAGAGATAATTCTATTCCTTCGTCCATTAAAGTCATTATTCCTAGTAATAAACCGGTTCCAATATAAAATATCATAACTCCAAAACCTAGTTCTGCAACTTCAGGATTGGCGCTATGAAATAATCCAAAAAAAAGTGATGTAATAAGTAATGGTGTCCATCTGTTTTTGGCAATAATTCCAATTTGTTGCATTAAGTAACCTCTAAATAAATATTCTTCAAAGCCAATTTGAAAAGGAAACAGTAATAAACTAATTATTAGTAAGATAGAAAATTTAATGGGATTAAAAATCATAATGATATTAGAACTATCATAATAGTAAGAAATTCCAAAAACCATCAACG
>NZ_JAYVFH010000176.1:0-19238 GCF_043773265.1 Flavobacterium sp.
TTTCGATTTTAGTAGCGAACGCAAAAATGTAACCAGTTTTTGGGCTGATGGTGGCGAAATGAATTATTATTTTGTCTATGGTCCAAAAATGAGCGATGTTGTAACAACGTACACACATCTTACAGGTAAACCAGAAATGCCACCATTATGGACATTAGGTTATCATCAATGCAAATGGAGTTATTTTCCAGACACAAAAGTAAAAGAAGTAGCCAATAAATTTAGAGAACTAAAAATTCCTTGCGATGCAATTTATCTAGATATCGATTATATGGAAGGTTTTAGATGCTTCACTTGGAGCAAAGAATATTTTCCAAATCCTAAAAAAATGGTTGCAGAATTAGCTGCCGACGGATTCAAAACCGTAGTAATTATTGATCCTGGAATTAAAATAGACAAAGAATATTCTGTTTATAAAGAAGCATTAGAAAAAGATTATTTTTGTAAACGTGCCGATGGACCATATATGAAAGGAAAAGTTTGGCCTGGCGAATGTAATTTTCCAGATTATACCAATCCAGAAGTTAGAGAATGGTGGGCAGGATTATTTAAAGAATTGATTTCAGAAATAGGTGTAAAAGGAGTTTGGAACGATATGAACGAACCAGCAGTTATGGAAGTTCCAGGAAAAACTTTTCCTATGGATGTTCGACACGATTATGATGGAAATCCTTGCAGTCATAGAAAAGCACATAATATTTATGGAACTCAAATGGCACGTGCAACTTACGAAGGTGTAAAACGTTTCGCTTATCCTAAACGTCCATTTATTATTACGCGTTCTGCTTATTCTGGAGCACAAAGATATACTTCATCGTGGACTGGCGATAACGTAGCAACTTGGGAACATTTATGGATTGCCAACATTCAAATGCAACGAATGTCAATCTCTGGAATGGGTTTCACAGGTTCAGATATTGGCGGATTTGCAGAACAACCATCGGCAGAATTATATGCAAGATGGATTCAACTAGGCGTTTTTCATCCGTTTTGTAGAACACATTCATCTGGTCATCATGGCGAACAAGAACCTTGGAGTTTTGGCGAAGAAGTTATAGATATTACTAGAAAATTCGTAGAAATTCGTTATCAATTGTTACCTTATTTATATACAATGTTTTGGCAATATGTAAACGAAGGTATTCCAATGCTAAAACCATTAGTATATTTTGACCAAGAAGACATTCAAACTCATTATAGAACAGATGAATTTATTTATGGAAATAAAATATTAGTTTGCCCAATTCTAGAACCCAATGCTTTAGGCAGAAGAGTATATATGCCAAAAGGAAATTGGTATAATTTCTGGACAAATGAATTTGTAAAAGGACAAAGAGAACTTTGGGTTGCAACCGATTATGATCAAATTCCAATTTTTGTAAAAGAAGGTTCAATAATTCCAAAATATCCTGTTCAACAATATGTTGGTCAAATTGAAGCACCAGATTTATCACTTGATGTTTATTATAAATTAGGTAAAGAAAAATCGGTTGTTTATGAAGATGCACACGATGGATATGACTATAATAAAGGAAGATACAGTTATAAAACCTTCAACTTAACTGGAAAAGAAAAAGAATTAATTATTCAACAACACAAAGAAGGAAATTTTGAAACGCAATATAAAACCATAAAAATTAATTTTAACGGTTTGCCTTTCAAAGTAAAAACTATTGAAATTGATAATGAAATTGTAAGTTTATCGGATGTAGATTTTAAAGAAAATACATTAATTGTAGATAAAGATTTTACAGAATTGCATTTAATTGGTTCATAATTGTAGAGAATATTTTACAAAATTATATAAGATTTAAACATTAAAATATAATTTTTACTCATTTTTATTTGTTAATTTTGAACAATCATTTTAGAATCAAATTCATTAATAATTGAAATATAAAATATAGTAATTATGAAAAAAAGAAATATTATTTTAAGTATATTCACAATTGTATTACTTTTTTCTTGCTCAAAAAATCCATTTACAGGAAAAAAAACTTTAGCACTCGTATCAAATAGTCAAATATTACCATCGGCTTTTCAACAATATAATCAGTTTTTAACCGAAAATAAAGTTATCACTGGAACTGTAGATGCTAAAAGAGTTGAAACAATTGGAACAAAGATTAAAGTAGCTGCAGAGAAGTGGTTAAACGCTAATGGTCAAGTTGGCTATTTAAATGACTATAAATGGGAATACAAACTTGTAGAAGATAAAGCAGTAAATGCTTGGTGCATGCCAGGAGGAAAAATTGTTTTTTATACAGGAATTTTGCCAATTTGTAAAGACGATGCAGGAATGGCTACCGTTATGGGACACGAAGTTTCGCATGCATTAGCAAATCATGGTCAACAAAGAATGAGTGCAGGAATGTTACAACAACTTGGTGCAGTTGGTGTAGGTGCGGCTGTCGGAAATAAAAGTCAAGAAACGCAGCAAATTGCCATGACAGCATATGGTGCAGCAACTCAAATAGGAGGAATGTTACCTTTTAGTAGAAATCACGAAAGCGAAGCAGACATGATTGGATTAACACTTATGGCAATTGCAGGTTATAATCCAGACGAAGCAGTTTTATTTTGGGGTAGAATGTCTGCAAACTCTGCAGGAAAAGGTCCACCAGAATTCATGAGCACACATCCATCTGATGCCACAAGAATTGCTAATTTAAAAAAATTAATTCCTCAAGCCAAAGCCGAAGCAGCGAAGTTTGGAGTTACATTTAAATAAAAAAAATTCCAAAAAAAGAGTATATTTGAAGCTGTCAATTTTATTGACGGCTTTTTTTATACACTTAACTAAAATAGAAGAAATATGCCAAACTTAGAAAAAGGAAATCCAAAATTAATTAATGCATGGGCTTTTTATGATTGGGCTAATTCTGTTTATAGCTTAGTAATTGCAACAGCGGTTTTTCCTATATACTATGAATCAATCACAAGTAAAAATGATGGAATTGTTCCTTTTTTAGGAACTAATTTTCATAATTCAACATTACTTTCTTATTCGTTATCATTTTCCTTTTTGATTGTTGCTTTAATATCTCCAATACTATCAGGAATTGCAGATTATACAGGTAACAAAAAACGATTTATGCAGTTTTTTTGTTATTTAGGTTCGCTATCTGTAATGTGTTTATACTTCTTTACAGGAGTTGAAAATTTGTGGATTGGAATTGTATTTACAATTCTAGCAAGCATTGGTTTTTGGGGAAGTTTTGTTTTTTATAATTCTTATTTGCCCGAAATTGCACATCCAGAACAACAAGATAGAGTTAGCGCCAAAGGTTTTATGTTTGGATACACAGGTTCTATTTTGTTATTAGTTTTTAATTTAATAATGGTAATGAAACCTGAGTTATTCGGCATTACAGATGAATATTTACCTGCTAGAATTTCATTTTTAATGGTTGGAATTTGGTGGATGGGTTTTGCACAAATTACATTTTACCATTTGCCAAATAATATTTTTCATAAAAAACCAGAAAAAGATTTTATTTTTAAAGGTTTTAAAGAATTAAATAAAGTATTAAAAAAATTAAAGACATTAACGAGATTAAAACATTTTCTAACAGCTTTCTTTTTTTATAGCGTTGGAGTTCAGACAATTATATTGTTATTAGGGGTTTATGTAAAAAAAGAATTAGAAATAGAAACTAGTAAATTGATTATAATAATTCTATTAATAAATTTGGTGGCAATTTTTGGAGCTTTTTTGTTTTCAAGAATTTCTGAAAAAATTGGCAATATTAAAACATTAAAAATCACTGTTGCCATTTGGGGAATTGTATGCTTTGTTATTTATTTTCTAGATGCAAAAAGTGAATATATTGACATTCAAGTTTATTTACTCGCAGCTGCAATAGGAATGGTTCTTGGTGCAACTCAGTCACTTTCTCGTTCAACGTATTCTAAATTGCTTCCAGAAACAGAAGATCATGCAACCTATTTTAGCTTTTATGATGTAACAGAAAAAATAGCTATAGTTTTAGGAACTTTCATTTTTGGTTTTGTTGGAGCAATTTCTGATTCACTAAAAAACTCAATATTTATTTTAGCAATTTTCTTCCTTATAGGATATATTGTATTAAGCATCATGAAAAAAAATGCTTTTACATCAAAATAAGAACTCTAAAAAATTAATTTTAGTTTCTAAAAAATAATTATATTTGAAAAAAATATCAACAATGAAAAAAATAAAATTTTTTACTGCTTTTTTATTATTATTTAGTGCTTTCTCATTTATATCTTGTGATAATGAACCTATTGATAGTTTAATAGATTTAGGTAGTGATGTAGATAATCCTGGCGGAACTGTAACTGGAACTTTCAAAGTAGATTATGACGGTCAAACTTTTACAGCAACTGTAACTCAAGCAATAGTCAATACAGATTATATTGCTATAACAGGATTAAAATCAGCTACTGGAGAATTTTTTCAAATAACAATTCCTAATGGAACTGTTGGAACTTATACTTGGTCAGATTTTGACGGAACTTCAAACGCATTAGGTCTTGCATATTCTACAGGAACAGCAGAAAGTGCTTATGTAAGTGCAAGTGATGCTGTTGGTGAGTTTGCCGATGAACCAAGTTATGTTGATACTGCCGAAGTAAATATTGTTAGTTTAAATTCTACAACTACTAATATTACAGGAACTTTTAAATTTACAGGCGTTAGATTTGGCGGTACAGGTGGAACTACTCTTCAAACAAAAGTTTTTACTAATGGTCAATTTAATTTAACTTATACAACTAATACTACTTCTCCTACTGAAAATACTTTTTTTGCAAAACTAAATGGCGCAGATTTTACTCCAACAAACATTGATGGTTTTAAAAATAGTGGAATAATTTCTTTAGTTGGTAGAAGAGGAAGTGTTGAAAATATTGGCTTATTTTTACCAGATAATGTTACGCCTGGAACTTATGATATTAGTTTTGGAGGAGAATATTCTGGAACTTACATTTTAAATTCAACAGGAGAAGGAGTTTTTGGTGGAGATTCAGGAAGTATTACAATTACTAGCCACGATGTTACCAACAAAAAAATAATTGGCACCTTTAATTTTATTGGTACAAGCTTCTTTTCACCAGCTACCTATAATGTTTCTGTTGGAACTTTTAATATTACCTACTTATAATAAGTATTTGCTTATATTAATATCCGTCTTTATGGCGGATTTTTTATAAATAATAATCATTAAATTATATAAAAGACATCGACAAACTGCATAACTATACTATTTAATGGCGTTTTTATTGCAATACATCGATTTTAATTTCTTGATTGTTATCTAAAAAGTATATTTGCTTAAATTTTTAATGTCATATTGACTTACAATAAATCATGTCAAACCATAAAATAATTGCCTTTGATAATTTGTCACTTCAAGAATTTGATTCTGAAGCCGAATTAATTCCACTTTTAACACCTGAAGATGAAGAAGAAATGGCCAATGAAGAATTACCTTCTACTTTGCCAATTTTACCACTTCGAAATACCGTTTTATTTCCAGGAGTTGTAATTCCAATTACAGCAGGAAGAGATAAATCGATAAAACTTATCAATGAAGCAAACGCTGGAAATAAAATTATTGGAGTCGTTGCTCAAAGAAATGAAGGAGATGAAGATCCAACAAAAAACGATATTCATCAAGTTGGTACAGTTGCAAGAATTCTTCGTGTTCTAAAAATGCCTGATGGAAATGTAACCGTAATTCTTCAAGGTAAAAAGCGTTTCGAAATTGACGCAGTTATTTCGGAAAAACCATACATAAAAGCAACAGTAAAAGAAGTTACTGAAAAAAGACCAGGAAAACATGATTCTGAATTTTCTACTATTGTAGAATCTATCAAAGAATTAGCAATTCAAATAATAAAAGAAAGTCCAAATATTCCAACTGAAGCAACTTTTGCCATTAAAAATATTGAAAGTCAATCTTTTCTAATAAATTTTGTATCATCAAACATGAATCTTTCTGTTGAAGATAAGCAAAATTTATTGATGATGAATGTTCTAAAAGAACGCGCATTGGAAACATTGCGATACATGAATATTGAATTGCAAAAACTTGAACTAAAAAACGATATTCAATCTAAAGTTCGATTTGATTTAGACCAACAACAACGAGAATATTTTTTGCATCAACAAATGAAAACCATTCAAGAAGAACTTGGAGGCGTTTCTAATGAGCAAGAATTTGAAGATATGCGTCTGCGTGCAAAAGCCAAAAAATGGGACGAAAAAACAAGTAAACATTTTGAAAAAGAATTTTCCAAAATGCAACGAATGAATCCGCAAGCGCCAGATTTTGGAATTCAAAGAAATTATTTAGATTTATTTTTAGAATTGCCTTGGAGTAAATACTCGAAAGATAATTTCGATTTAAAAAATGCACAAAAAGTATTAGATAGAGATCATTTTGGACTTGAAGATGTAAAGAAAAGAATGATTGAACATTTGGCAGTACTAAAATTAAGAAACGACATGAAATCGCCAATAATTTGCTTAACTGGTCCTCCAGGAGTTGGAAAAACTTCTATTGGAAAATCAGTTGCCGAAGCTTTGGGTAGAGAATATGTTAGAATTTCTCTTGGTGGTTTGCGTGACGAAGCTGAAATTCGTGGTCACAGAAAAACCTATATTGGTGCAATGCCTGGAAGAATTATTCAAAGTATAAAAAAAGCACAAACATCAAATCCAGTTTTTATATTAGATGAAATTGATAAACTTTCAGTTAGTAGTCAAGGCGATCCATCATCTGCTTTGCTTGAAGTTTTAGATCCAGAACAAAACAATTCTTTTTATGATAATTTCCTAGAAATGGGTTACGATTTATCTAAAGTTATGTTTATTGCAACTTCCAATACCATGTCAACCATTCAACCAGCACTAAAAGACAGAATGGAAGTTATTAAAATGTCTGGATATACAACAGAAGAAAAAGTTGAAATTGCAAAACAACATTTATTTCCAAAACAATTAAAAGAACACGGATTAACTTCTAAAGATTTAACCATAGGAAAAAAACAATTAGAAAAAATTGTTGAAGGTTATACTCGCGAATCTGGAGTAAGAAGTTTAGAACAAAAAATAGCTCAAGTAATTAGAAATGCTGCCAAATCTGTAGCAATGGAAGAAGAATACAATAAAAAAATTACTGAAGACGATATTATTAATATACTTGGAGCTCCAAAACTAGAACGTGACAAAGCCGAAGGAAATGATGTGGCTGGAGTTGTAACAGGTTTAGCATGGACTTCTGTTGGTGGAGATATTTTATTTATTGAATCATTGATTTCCAAAGGAAAAGGAGTTCTTACCTTAACAGGAAATTTAGGCACTGTAATGAAAGAATCTGCAACAATAGCATTAGAATATATTAAAGCAAATGCAGAGATTTTTGGATTAAATCAAGACATTTTAACCAAATATAATATTCATTTACACGTTCCAGAAGGTGCAACCCCAAAAGATGGACCAAGTGCTGGAATTGCAATGTTGACATCTTTGGTTTCTTTATTTACTCAACGAAAAATAAAAAAAGGCATAGCAATGACTGGTGAAATAACACTTCGCGGAAAAGTATTGCCAGTTGGAGGAATTAAAGAAAAGATACTTGCAGCCAAAAGAGCAAACATTAAAGAAATAATCCTTTGTCACGAAAATAAAAGTGATATTGAAGAAATTAAAGCCAATTATCTAGATGGTTTAACCTTTCATTACGTTAAAGAAATGAGCGAAGTAATTGACATAGCAATTACAAATCAAATGGTTAAAAACGCAAAAATTTTAGATTAAAACCTTTAAAAAAATAATTTTTAAAAAGGCATGAGAATAATAAACTCATGCCTTTTTATTTTTCTTTTCATCATAACTTTAAAAATAATATCTTCGCATTTCCGTTATAGATTGAGGAATTGCTATTTTTTGTATGTTAAAAAAACTATTTACCGTCATTTTGATGCTATTTTGTGCTGTAAATTACAGCCAAATTGGAGGTAAGTCTGTTTATCAGTTTCTTAATCTAGTTACATCTCCAAGGCAAGCAGCTTTAGGAGGAAAAACAATTACAATTTATGATAACGATGTTAATCAAGCACATTTTAATCCGGCTACGATTAACGAAACCATGGATAATAATTTGGCACTAAACTACGGAAGTTATTTTGGAGAAGTTACTTATGGTACAGCTGCTTATGCTTATACTTATGACAAACACGTTCAAACATTTCATGCAGGAGTTAACTATGTAAATTATGGAAAATTAGACGGTTATGACGAAAATGGCCAGCCAACATCCTCTTTTACCGGTAGCGAAATAGCACTTTCTTTTGGATATGCCTACAATGTTCCTTTTACAGAATTTTATTTTGGTGCAAATGCCAAATTTATTTCATCAACATTAGAAAGTTATAATTCTTTTGGTGGAGCAGTAGACTTTGGCGCATTATTTATAGATGTAAGTAATGATGTAAATTGGGCTTTGGTTGTTAGAAATGTTGGAACTCAAATAACAACCTATGCTGGAACTCAAGAAAAACTACCTTTAGAAATTCTAGTAGGTGTTTCTCAAGAAGTTGAAAATGTTCCAATTAGATGGCATTTAACACTAGAAAATATGCAACAATGGAATATTGCTTTCTCAAATCCAAACAGAGCAATTGGTAGTATTGACGGAAATGCAACTCCAGAAAAAGTTGGTTTTATTAACAATGCCTTGAGACATGTAGTTCTTGGAGCAGAATTATTTCCTAATAAAGGATTTAATCTACGTTTAGGATACAATTTTAGAAGAGCCGAAGAATTGAGAGTTTTAGAACAAAGAAATTTCTCTGGCTTATCAATAGGTTTTGGATTAAAAATGGGTAAAATGAAATTTAATTATTCATATTCGAGATACACATTGGCAGCAAATACAAGTTTATTTGGGCTAACAATTAATTTTTCAGACGATAGATATAAAAAATAAAAACTTTACAAATAATTTATTTTGAAAACGATAACAATAGCAATCGACGGATATTCATCAACAGGAAAAAGCACCTTGGCTAAACAATTGGCTAAACATTTGAATTACATATATGTTGATACTGGTGCAATGTATCGTGCAGTGACTTTATTTGCTATGCAAAATGGTTACATAGATTATGATTTTTTCGATAAGCAAACATTAATAAACAGTGTTCCAAGCATCAAGTTGAATTTTAAATTCAATGCAGAATTAGGTTTTGCAGAAATGTATTTAAATGATGTTAATGTCGAAAAAGAAATAAGAACAATAGAAGTTTCAAATTTTGTTAGTAGAGTTGCAGAAATATCTCAAGTTCGTGCCAAACTAGTAGAGCAACAGCAAGAAATGGGAAAAAATAAAGCCATTGTTATGGACGGTAGAGATATTGGAACAGTAGTTTTTCCTGATGCCGAACTTAAAATTTTCATGACAGCAAGTCCAGAAACTCGTGCTCAACGTCGTTATGATGAATTGCAAGCCAAAGGTGATGATGTAACTTATGAAGAAGTATTAAAAAACGTAGAAGAACGCGATTATATTGATACTCACAGAGATGATTCGCCATTAGTAATTGCAAATGATGCTATTGAAATTGATAACTCTTATCTTGATAAAGAAGAACAATTTAAAGCAGTTTTAGAATTGGTAGAGGAAGTAATGAATTCTTAAATTTAGACATTCAAACATTTGGATTTTTAGATTTTAATAGTAGATTTACAATCTATTAATATCATTATAACTTTTATGGGAATTAAATTACGATTAACAATAATGAGTTTTCTCCAATTTTTTGTTTGGGGTGCATGGCTCATAACAGTTGCAAATTATTGGTTTGGCACAAAACAATGGAGTGGTGCCGAATTTGGAGCCATATTTTCTACCTTAGGTTTGTCCTCAATAGTAATGCCAGCAATTACAGGAATTATCGCAGACAAATGGATAAATGCCGAAAAATTATACGGAATTTTACATATTCTTGGAGGTTTAGCATTGTTTTACATTCCTCAAGTAGATAATCCAACAACATTTTATTATGTGATTTTTGCTGCAATGTTGTGTTATATGCCTACAATTTCTTTATCAAATTCAATTGCATATAATATATTAAAAAATAATAATTTCGATGTCATTAAGGTTTTTCCACCTATTAGAGTTTGGGGAACTATTGGTTTTATTGCAGCAATGTGGTTAACAAATCTAACAAACAATAAAGCTTCTGCTAATATGTTTTATATTGCTGCAATTGCTGCAGTAATTCTAGGAATTTATTCTTTTACATTACCAAAATGTCCTCCACAAAAACTAATTTCTGATGATGCTTCATTGGTTCAAAAACTTGGTTTAGATGCTTTTAAACTTTTTGGAACTTATAAAATGGCATTGTTTTTTATTTTTTCAATGTTTCTTGGTGGTGCTTTGCAATTAACCAATATGTATGGTGATGTATATTTATCTGAATTTTCTAAAGTTCCACAATATGCAGATTCATTTGTAGTAAAATATTCTACAATTATTATGTCTATTTCTCAAATTTCTGAAACCTTATTTATATTAGCAATTCCATTTTTCTTGAAACGTTACGGAATAAAACAAGTAATGTTAATTAGTATGTTGGCTTGGGTTTTACGTTTCGGATTATTTGCTTACGGAAATCCAGTTGATGGATTATGGATGATAATTGCTTCTTGTATTGTTTACGGAATGGCTTTTGACTTTTTCAACATTTCGGGTTCATTATTTATAGAAACTACAACAGAATCTAGAATTAGATCAAGTGCGCAAGGATTATTTATGATGATGTCTAATGGTTTTGGAGCTTTCTTCGGTGGTTTACTAAGCGGAATTGTAATAGATAAATATTTTACTCACGAAGGTATCAGAGATTGGCACAACATCTGGCTTTCATTTGCTGGTTATGCATTGGTTATTGCAATTGCATTCGCAGTTTTCTTCAAACACAAACACAATCCAGAAGACGTAGCAAAAATAAATCATTAAAATATGACTCAATTTTATAAACCATCAGGCAAATTTTCGTTGCAATTTATTTTATATTTTTTATTAGTAAGCTTAGTTGCTTTTCCAATACTCGGATTAATTTATGCTTACTGTATTTGGTATATTCCTTTTGTGTATATTAATTTATTTATTGCTATAGGATTCGGACTTCTTGTGTCAATTTGCATTAGCAAGTTTGTTATCAAGAAAGGAAAGGTTAGAAATCCAACATTAGCATTTGCAATAGGTTTTTTCGCAGGAATAATTGCTCTTTATTTTCATTGGTCAGTTTGGATAGATTTGGTTTTCAATGCCGGACAATCATATGGTTCAGAACGAATAGGAGTAACAGTTAGTAATATTGAATTTCTACAAGTTTTTTCATTGATTCTTCAACCAAGTGTAGTTTTTGAAAATATTTGTAATGTTAACGAATATGGAACTTGGGGAATAAGAGGAGCAACCGCTAGTGGAACTTTTCTTTGGGTAATTTGGGCAATCGAATTTGTAATAGTTGTAGGTTTGTCTAGTTATTTACCATTTCTAGAAGCTAAAAAGCCATTTTCAGAAACTACCAATTCTTGGTATGAAGAGTTTGTTTTACCAGCACTTACTTATATAGAAAACAAGCAACAAATAATTGCTGATATAGCATCAAATAATCATTCGGGATTTGATTTTTTAAATAAAGATGTAAATCATGAATCAGAAAACCATAGTGTTTTTACATTATATAAATCTAAATCTGGAAAAAATTATTTAACGATAGAAAATAAAACGTCATCACTAGATAGTAAAGGAAAAATAGAATTCAATAGCGAAGAACTAGCAGAATATATATTAATTGATGGTCAGTTGTCTAAAATATTGTTAGAAAAATAGATGTTATTTTTTTTAAATATTTACTTGTTAATTTAACGCAACCTTTTTAACATTTTTGCATCTATAGTATAACTAACCATTAAACGCTATGAAAAATTTATCATTACTATTGTTGTTTTTATTTACTAAAGTTACAAATGCCCAAATTGTAAATATTCCTGATGCTAATTTCAAGTCAAAGTTACTTGAAGCAAGCCCAAGTAATTCAATAGCGTCAAATTTTTCAAATAATTATTTTAAAATTGATTCTAATAATGATGGCGAAATTCAAATTTCAGAAGCAAATCAAGTTATTGGTTTAGATATTTCATTATCAAATATTTCTTCTTTAGAAGGCGTGAATAATTTTCTAAATCTTCAAAGTCTATATTGTAATAGTAATCAACTTATAAGTTTTGATGTTATTGGGTTAATAAATCTTACTAGTTTAGATTGCTCTAATAACCAACTTATATATTTAAATGAAAATGGATTATCAAATCTTTCTACTTTGTATTGTAGTAATAATCAACTTACTAGTTTGAATGTAAGTGGATTATACAATCTTACTAGTTTGAATTGCGTTAGTAATCAACTTACAAGTTTAGATTTAAGTGGATTAATAAATCTCTCAAATTTAAATTGTGGAAGTAACCAACTTATAAGTTTAAATGTTAGTGGATTAACATATCTTAATAGTTTATATTGCAATAATAACCTATTAACTAATTTAGATTTAAGTGGATTAACATATCTTAATTATTTATATTGCAATTATAACCAATTAATAAGTTTAAATTTTGATGGATTAAAAAATCTTGTTAGTTTAGATTGTGATAATAACCAACTTACAAGTTTAAATTTAAGTGGATTAACAAATCTTTTCTATTTACATTGTTTTAACAATCAGCTTACAAGTATTGATTTAAGTGAATTAATAAATATTAATTCTATATTTTGTTCTAATAACCAACTTGCAAGTTTAAATTTAAGTGGATTGATAAGTATTGTTGAATTGATTTGTTATAACAACCATCTTATAAATATTGACGTTAGCGATTTAACACATTTAGTTTATTTAAATGTTAATAATAATCAACTTACAAGTTTAAATGTTAAAAATGGTAGAATGAATATTTCGGAATTTGGAAGTAATCCAAACCTAGAATATATCTGTGCCGATGAAGGTGAAATAACAGATATTCAAAATTTTTTAAACACCTATGGATATACCAATTGCCAAGTAAATAGCTATTGTAGCTTTACTCCAGGAGGAACATTCTACACAATTCAAGGCAATACAAAATATGATCAAAATAATAATGGTTGTGATGCAACTGATATAGCTTTTCCAAATTGTCAAATTAATATAACTAATAGCACAATTTCAGGAAGTTTATTCTCAAATAATTCCGGAAATTATTCTATTCCAGTTCAAGCAGGAACACACACATTATCTCCTGTTTTTGAAAACTCAAGTTATTTTAATATTTCGCCAACTAGTCTGACAGTTACTTTTCCAACTCAAGCAAGTCCTTATGTTCAAGATTTTTGCATCTCAGCTAATGGTATTCATAACGATTTAGAAATAACGATTTTGCCTATTACTTTGGCAAGACCAGGTTTTAACGCTACTTATAAAATCATTTATAAAAATAAAGGAACGCAAACACAATCTGGAACTGTAAATTTATTATTTGAAGATTCCGTTTTAGATTTTGTTTCTTCCAACCCAACAGTTTCTACACAAACTTTAGATAATTTAAATTGGAACTTTAACAATTTACAGCCATTTGAATCTAGAGAAATTCTAGTTGATTTAAATTTAAATTCTCCAACAGAAACACCTGCTTTAAGTAGTGGCGATTTGTTAAGTTATGTAGCTCAAGTTATTGGTTTAACAGATGAAACTCCATTAGATAACACAGCTTCTTTAAGACAAGAAGTTGTAAACGCACTCGATCCAAACGATAAAACATGTTTAGAAGGCACAACAATAACTCCAGATAAAGTTGGAGAATATGTTCATTACATGATTAGATTTGAAAATACTGGTACAGCAAATGCACAAAATATTGTTGTTAAAGACATGATTGATACAACTAAATTTGATGTTTCAACATTAGTTCCAATTGATGGAAGTCATTCCTACGTAACTCGAATATCTGAAACCAATAAAGTAGAATTTATTTTTGAAAACATTCAATTACCTTTTGATAATGTTACTAATGATGGTTATGTTGCTTTCAAAATAAAAACCAATCCAAGTTTAGTTTTGGGCGATACTTTTAGCAATACAGCAAGTATTTATTTTGATTATAATTTTCCAATTATTACAAATAATTATACTACAACTATTGCAGCTTTATCAAATTCAGATTTTGAGTTTTCAACCTACTTTAATTTGTATCCAAATCCAACAAAAAACACTTTAAATATTCAAGTAAAAAACACAATTGAAGTTTCTTCAATTAGTATTTACAACACATTAGGTCAATTGGTTTTAGTAATTCCAAACGCAAAAGAGGTCAAAACAATTGATGTTTCTAGTTTAAAAACTGGTACTTATTTTATAAATTTAATTTCTGATAAAGGAACTAGTACTGCTAAATTTATTAAAGAGTAAAAATCTATAAAAACTATACTATTTTCAACCCTTTCTGAGTTTAAAACTTTGAAAGGGTTTTCTTTTGAAATTATTTTGAAAATAAACAAAAAAGCATTACTTTTGCAGTCCAAAATGCAGAGCAAAGTTTCGTTTGGAAATCAATTATTTATGTAAAACACTTTTGTTTTTCTATCGCTTAAAGAAACTCACGAAAAACAAAATACAAATTTTTTATCAGCATGTCTGAATTAAACAAAGAACAACAAGATTTTTTAAACGGTTTTAATTGGCACAACTATTCTGAAGGAATCGATTTAGTTGACGAAAAAAACTTACAAGAATTTGAAGATTTAGTATCAAAAACTTTTATTGATACAGATCAAGAAGAAGTAGTAGAAGGTGTGGTTGTAAGAATTACTGACCGTGACGCTATTGTTGACATTAACGCAAAATCGGAAGGTGTAATTTCATTAAACGAATTTCGTTACAATCCAGGATTAAAAGTAGGTGATAAAGTTGAAGTGCTTATCGACATTCGTGAAGATAAAACAGGTCAATTAGTATTATCTCACAGAAAAGCAAGAACTATTAAATCATGGGATAGAGTTATTTCTGCTAATGAAACAGGTGAAATTGTTACTGGTTTTGTAAAATGTAGAACTAAAGGTGGTATGATTGTAGATGTTTTCGGAATTGAAGCATTCTTACCAGGTTCACAAATTGATGTGAAACCAATTCGTGACTATGATGTATATGTAAACAAAATGATGGAATTTAAAGTTGTGAAAATTAATCACGAATTTAAAAACGTTGTTGTTTCGCACAAAGCGCTTATCGAAGCAGATATCGAAGTTCAGAAAAAAGAAATTATTGGTCAATTAGAAAAAGGACAAGTATTAGAAGGTATTGTAAAAAACATTACTTCTTATGGTGTTTTCATCGATTTAGGTGGAGTTGACGGATTAATTCACATTACAGATTTATCTTGGTCTAGAATCAATCACCCAAGTGAAGTTCTTGAATTAGATCAAAAATTAAATGTTGTAATCCTTGATTTTGACGACGAAAAAACAAGAATACAATTAGGACTAAAACAATTAAATACTCATCCTTGGGATGCACTTGGAACTGAACTTAAAGTTGGTGACAAAGTAAAAGGTAAAGTAGTTGTTATTGCAGATTATGGAGCTTTTATTGAAGTTGCAGAAGGTGTAGAAGGTTTAATTCACGTTTCAGAAATGTCTTGGTCAACTCATTTACGTTCTGCTCAAGATTTCGTAAAAGTTGGTGATATTGTAGAAGCTGTTGTTTTAACTCTTGACAGAGACGAAAGAAAAATGTCATTAGGTATTAAGCAAATGACGCAAGATCCATGGACAGATATTACAGCCAAATATCCAGTTGGTTCTAAACATACTGGTATAGTTAGAAACTTTACAAACTTTGGTATCTTCGTAGAACTTGAAGAAGGTATTGATGGTTTAGTATATATTTCTGATTTATCTTGGACTAAAAAAATCAAACATCCATCAGAATTTGTTAACGTAGGTGACAAACTAGATGTAGTTGTATTAGAATTAGATGTTGAAGGACGTAAATTATCTTTAGGTCACAAACAAACTACTGCTAATCCTTGGGATAAACATGAAGATGCTTTCGCAGTTGGAACTATCCATAACGGAACTATCGCTGAGATTGTTGACAAAGGTGCAACTGTTGATTTCGGAGAAGATGTTGTTGCATTTATTCCAACACGTCACTTAGAAAAAGAAGATGGTAAAAAATTGAAAAAAGGTGATGTTGCCGATTTCAAAGTTATTGAGTTCAATAAAGAATTTAAAAGAGTAGTTGCATCTCACACTGCTATTTTCCGCGAAGAGGAAGAGAAAAATGTGAAAGCTGTTGCTGAATCTGTTTCATCTAACAACAATGCATCGTCTGCATCTACATTAGGAGATAACAATGATATTCTTGCTGACTTAAAAGCTAAAATGGAAAAGAAAGAGAAAAAATAATTCTCTAAACTAAATAACTAAAAAGTCCTGAAATTTCAGGACTTTTTTTATATAATTTTTTTAATAACTCGTAGTCTATGCGTGTGTCTATTTACTTCAGCATTATAAATTCCAAGATGGTCTAATCTATCAATTCTAACTTTTCCGCTTGCATGAATTATGTAATTATTTTCAAGAATGATTCCAACATGAATTATTTTACCATCTTCATTATCAAAAAAAGCTAAATCTCCAGGTTCACTTTCTTCAATAAAACTTAAAACCTCACCTTGACTAGATTGTTGAGAAGCATCTCTTAGTAATTTATATCCATTTAATTTATAAACCATTTGTGTAAAACCAGAACAATCTATTCCAAAAGGTGTTTTTCCACCCCAAAGATATGGAGCGTTTAAATACATATTGGCAATATTCATTAAATTTGATTTTGGTTTAATTCCACTAATTTTTAAACCTTCAAACTCATAATTTTGGGTGTTTATTTCAGAATGATTTAAAAAGGAAAGAGAAACTCCAAGTGTAATAGGAATTAAGACATTATTTGGTGCAGATATATATTCAACTAAATCAGAATTTAGAATAATGGCTTCTTTACTAAGCAATTCATAATCTTCTTTAGAAATAATTTGATATTGTTTGCTGTCAATCCAACCTTCATAATCATCAAAATGAAGTTTGATTTTTGCCCATTGTTTATTTAGTTCTAATATCTCGAAATGTTCACCAAAAAGCACTTGAGAAACTATTTCGCTTCTATCGCTAGGTTCAATTCTAATTGGAATCACAGATAAATTACAAATGGCAAACATGCAAATAATTTAGTTTTTTTAAATTTATAATTATGCTTTTTCAATTATAATTGCAGAAGCACCACCACCACCATTACAAATTGCTGCAGCACCAATTTTTGCATTGTTTTGCTGTAAAACATTAATTAAAGTTACAACAATTCTTGCTCCAGAACATCCTAACGGATGACCTAATGAAACTGCTCCACCATTAACATTTATTTTATCATTTGATAATCCTAATATTTTTGCATTAGCTAATCCAACAACAGAAAATGCTTCATTAAACTCAAAATAATCTACATCCGAAATAGAAATGCCAGCTTTGTTTAACGCTTTTGGCAATGCTTTTGCTGGTGAAGTTGTAAACCATTTTGGTTCTTGAGCTGCATCTGCATATGATTTTATATATGCCAAAGGTTTTAAATTCATAGATAAAGCTTTTTCTTCACTCATCAATATTACAGCAGCTGCACCATCATTAATTGTTGAAGCATTGGCAGCGGTTACAGTTCCATCTTTTGTAAAAACAGGATTTAAAGTTGGAATTTTATCTAATTTTACATTAGTATATTCTTCGTCTTTTGTAACCATTATTGGATCACCTTTTCTTTGTGGTACAGCTACAGGAACAATTTCTGAATCAAATTTTCCGGATTCCCATGCTTTTGCAGATCGCTCATATGATTGAATTGCATAATTATCTTGTTCTTCGCGTGTAATTTTATATTCTGAAGCACATAAATCAGCCGAAACTCCCATTGCATTATTATCATAAGCATCAACTAGTCCATCTTTTTGCATTCCATCTTGCATAGAAGTTGGTCCAAATTTCACTCCGTTTCTTAAATGAACATAATGCGGAATTAAACTCATGTTTTCCATTCCTCCAGCAACAACAATTTCTGCATCGCCTGCCATTATTGCTTGTGCACCAAACATTATTGCTTTCATACCAGAAGCACAAACTTTATTAACAGTAGTACAAGTAACTTCGTTAGATAAACCTGCATAAATTGCGGCTTGTCTTGCTGGTGCTTGACCAACTCCAGCTTGAACAACATTTCCCATAAACACTTCGTCTACCAAATTTGGATCTAAATTAATTTTATTTAAAGCTCCTTTTATTGCAGCTGCTCCAAGATGTGTTGCAGAAACAGTTGATAATGAACCCATAAAACTTCCAATTGGTGTTCTAACAGCCGAAACGATAACTATTTTTTTACTCATAATTATTGGTATTGAATTGATGTTTATTTGTTTGAAATGCAAATTTACTATTTTTTAGGGAAAATTCATTTTACAAGTCAAGTTATTACTTATAAATTTAAGATTTTATAAATTAGAATCTCTATTTATTTGATTTTTAAGTGATTCATATTTTGCTGAAATTAATATAAAAAAAAAGAGTTTAAAATGTTGTAAATATTATTATGAAAGGTTACATTTGCAACCGCTTAAAGAGAAAAGTTCTTATATTTATATTGAATTTTGGAGAGTTGCCTGAGTGGCCGAAAGGACATGTTTGCTAAACATGCGTATGGGTAACTGTACCAAGGGTTCGAATCCCTTACTCTCCGCTTTTTTTGTTTTATTTTATAAATTTATTATTTTATAAAATAAAAAAGATAATCTTTTCGGGGTGTAGCGTAGCCCGGTTATCGCGCCTGCTTTGGGAGCAGGAGGTCGCAGGTTCGAATCCTGCCACCCCGACTTTTATAAGTTTTCTTTAAACTTGTAGGGTTCCATAGCTCAGCTGGATAGAGCAACGCACTTCTAATGCGTAGGTCGAAGGTTCGAATCCTTCTGGGATCACAAAGAAAACCGCTTTTATTAGCGGTTTTTTTGTTTAAATTATTTACGTTTTGTAAATAATGTTTATATTCGTATTCAAATTAAAATAAAATGAAAAAAATAGTCATCGTTTCTGCTGTTAGAACTCCAATTGGAA
>NZ_JAYVFH010000177.1:0-2555 GCF_043773265.1 Flavobacterium sp.
GTTGATTTCCATAGTTTTGTTGTTTAAAAAGGCACCTTTTTCTAGTTGTTTTGTGATTGAAAAAGGTATTAGTTGTGCTTTTACTTTGTTGTTTTGTAACCAATTAGATATTGCTTCATCATCTGCATCATAAATGAGATAATCGTCTTGGGTTTGGTTTTTTGTTACTCTAAATTTAGATTCTATATAATTTTCATATTTATAATCGTATCTGTCTAAATGATCTGGACTTATATTAGTAATTATGGCAATATGTGGCTTGTAATTTATAATTCCGTCTAACTGAAAACTACTTAATTCTAACACATATAAATCATAGTTTTCTTCGGCAACTTGCCATGCAAAACTTTTTCCAATATTCCCTGCTAATCCAACATTTAAACCAGCTTCTTTTAGTAAATGATAGGTTAACATTGTTGTTGTTGTTTTACCATTACTACCTGTAATTCCAATTGTTGTTGCTTTTGTAAATGGTGCAGCAAACTCGATTTCAGAAATTACTGGAATTCCTTTTTCATGAAGCTTTTTTACTATGGCAACTTTGTCTGGAATTCCAGGACTTTTCATTACTACATCAGCATTTAGAATTAAATCTTCGGTATGCTTTTCGTCTTCCCATTTTATCTCGTATTTAGTAAGAACGTCTTTATAATTTTCTTTAATCTTTCCAAAATCGGACACAAAAACATCATATCCTTCTTTTTTTCCTAGAATTGCTGTGCCAACTCCGCTTTCGCCACCACCAAGAATTACTAACCTTTCCATCTTATAATTTTTAAGCCATTAAGAAATTAAACCTAATTATGTATTTAATTATCTTAATTTGAGAGTTACAATTGAAACGATTGTTAGTAAAATAGTTACAATCCAAAAACGAGTTACAATTTTACTTTCATGATACCCTTTTTTTTGATAATGATGATGTAATGGTGACATTAGAAACACTCTTTTACCTTCGCCAAAACGTTTTTTGGTGTATTTAAAATAGGTTACTTGTATTATAACAGATGCACTTTCGGCAAAGAAAATAGCACAGAAAACTGGCAATAACATTTCTTTTCTTACTGAGATTGCTAAAACCGCTATGATTCCTCCAATTGTTAAACTACCTGTGTCGCCCATGAAAACAGATGCTGGATAGGAATTGTACCAAAGAAATCCGATTAATGCTCCAACAAATGCAGCGATAAAAACGGTCATTTCTCCAGAATGAGGAATATACATTACATTGAGATAATTGGATAAGATAATATTACCCGAAACGAAAGTAAAAATACCGAGTGCAAGTACTGATATTGCTGATGTTCCTGCGGCTAAACCATCTATTCCATCTGTAAGATTTGCACCATTAGAAACTGCGGTTATGATAAAAATTACAATTGGAATAAAAATTAACCATGCCCAATCTTGATAATTATCTGTGAATGGTTCTAAAATTTTGGCATATTCTAATTCATTGTTTTTTATAAACGGAATTGTAGTTGCAGTAGATTTTAATTCTTTGGCTGGTTGACTAATTACATTTTCTGTTCTGTTGAATGTAATTGGTTTATTAGATTTTTCACGAACAGTAACTCCAGGATGAAAATATAAAACTGAACCTACAATTACTCCCAATCCAACTTGACCAATTACTTTAAAAATTCCTTTTAAACCTTGTTTGTCTTTTTTAAATATTTTAATATAATCATCAATAAATCCAATAGTTCCCATCCAAAGAGTGGTAACAATTAGTAGAACAATATAAATATTATTCAATTTTGTCAATAATAAAACCGGAATTAATGTGGCAACAATAATGATTAATCCACCCATTGTTGGCGTTCCGGCTTTTTGAGTTTGACCTTCTAAACCAAGTTCACGAACAGTTTCACCAACTTGTTGATTTCTTAAAAAATTTATTATTTTTTTTCCGTAAACGGTTGAAATCAATAACGAAAGTATTAATGCTAAAGCTGAACGAAATGTTATGTACTGAAACACTCCAGTTCCTGGAACGTCTAATGTTTTGTCTAAATATTCAAATAAATAATATAGCATTGCTTTTAGTTTAAAAGTTTAAGAGTTTCAATTGTATAGTTTCAAACTCAAATATTGTTTACTATTTGTTTAATTGTTCTAAAAATTCTTTTACAATTTTCATGTCATCAAAATCATGGCGTACACCGTTAATTTCTTGATAGGTTTCGTGTCCTTTTCCTGCAATTAGAATAATATCATTATCATTTGCAAGCTGACATGCTGTTTTTATTGCTTGTTTTCTATCTTCTATAGAAAGTGATTTTTTATAATTTTGTGGCTCAACACCAGCTTCCATTTCGGTTATTATTGTTGATGGATTTTCAGTTCTTGGATTATCTGAGGTAATGATTACTTTATCGCTCATTTGAGTAGCGATGTTTGCCATTATTGGTCGTTTGGTTTTATCTCTATCTCCTCCACAACCAACCACTGTAATTACTTTTTCATGTCCTTTACGCAATTTTTTTATAGTGCTTAAAACATTTTCTAAAGCATCTGGTGTGTGAGCATAATCAACAATGCCAACTACCAAA
>NZ_JAYVFH010000178.1:0-4007 GCF_043773265.1 Flavobacterium sp.
CGCTATGGACTTGACAAAAGACAAAATGATTACTGCTTATAGAAATCACGTGCAACCCATTGGAATGGGCGTTGATCCAAGAAGAGTAATGGCGGAACTTATGGGAAAAGTTACTGGAACCTCAAAAGGAATGGGTGGCTCGATGCACATTTTCTCAAAAGAATTCAGGTTTTATGGCGGCCACGGAATCGTGGGCGGACAAATTCCTTTAGGAGCTGGACTTGCTTTTGCCGATAAATATTTTGAAACTGGTGGTGTAACGATGACTTATTTTGGCGATGGTGCTTCTCGACAAGGTTCCTTGCACGAAGCTTTTAATATGGCAATGCTTTGGAATCTTCCAGTAGTTTTTATCGTAGAAAATAATGGTTACGCTATGGGAACTTCTGTAGAAAGAACTGCAAATCACCCTGACATTTGGAAACTTGGTTTAGGATATGAAATGCCTTGTGGTCCAGTTGATGGAATGAATCCAGTAAAAGTTGCCGAAGCAATGACCGAAGCAATAGAAAGAGCACGTCGTGGCGATGGACCAACATTTTTAGAAATGAAAACGTACCGATTTAGAGGTCACTCAATGTCAGATGCTCAATTGTATAGAACAAAAGATGAAGTAGAAGAGTATAGAAAAATTGATCCGATAACGCAAGTTTTAGATATAATTAAAGAAAAAAAATACGCTTCAGAAAAAGAAATTGAAACAATTGATGAACGAGTTAAAAATTTGGTTGAAGAATGTGAAAAATTTGCAGAAGATTCACCATTTCCAGAAATTCAACAATTGTATGATGTAGTATACGAACAAGAAAATTATCCTTTCATTTCTCATAGATTATAATTATGGCAACAGTAATAAATATGCCTCGTTTAAGCGATACAATGACAGACGGAACTGTTGCAACTTGGCTTAAAAAAGTTGGCGATACTATAAAAGAAGGCGATATTCTTGCAGAAATTGAAACTGACAAAGCTACAATGGAATTTGAATCGTTTAATTCTGGAGTATTACTTCACATTGGAATTCAAGAAGGAGAAACTGCACCAGTAGATTCGCTTTTAGCAATTATTGGTAATGAAGGAGAAGATATTTCAGCATTATTATCTGGAAATAAACCAGCAGAAACTTCTGAAAAAGTTGAAGACAATTCTAAATCGAATGAATTGGCACAGGCAAAACCCGAAACTTCAAACTCGAAACCCGCAACTATTCCTGCTGGAGTAAAAGTAATTACAATGCCGCGATTGAGTGACACAATGACTACTGGAACTGTAGCAAATTGGTTAAAAAAAGTGGGTGACGAAGTTAAAGAAGGAGATATTCTTGCAGAAATTGAAACCGATAAAGCCACAATGGAATTTGAATCTTTCAATTCAGGAACATTATTATTTATAGGAATTAACGAAGGCGAAACTGCACCAGTTGATAGCGTTTTAGCAATAATTGGTCCAGCAGGAACAGATATTTCTGGAATTGCAGAAAATTATGGAAAAGCACAAACAGTTGTAGATTCAAAAACAGAAAAAGTTGAAGAAAGTAAAGACGTAACTTCTAATTCAAATCTTCCAACATCCAATTCTACTGACAGAATTTTTGCATCACCATTGGCTAAACAAATTGCTAAAGACAAAGGAATTCAATTATCGCAAGTAAAAGGATCAGGAGAAAATGGTAGAATTGTGAAAAGCGATGTAGAAAACTTTACAGTTGCTGCACCAGTTTCAACACAAACAACACAACCTGAAACAGTTAACTCGAAACTCGCAACTGTTCAACCTTTCATTCCAGCAGGAGAACAATTTTCAGAGAAAATCCCAAATTCTACAATGCGTAAAGTTATTGCTAAACGTTTGTCAGAGTCAATTTTCACTGCACCACATTTCTACCTAACAATAGAAGTTGCAATGGACGAAGCAATTAAATCTCGTGCCACAATAAATACTATTCCAGATACCAAAGTTTCATTTAACGATATGGTTATTAAAGCTTGTGCAATGGCATTGAAAAAACATTTAAAAGTAAATTCACAATGGTCTGACGATGCAATTACAATAAATCACCATATAAATATTGGTGTTGCGGTTGCTGTAGAAGATGGATTGGTAGTTCCAGTTTTAAAATTTGCAGATCAAATGAGTTTGTCTCAAATTGGTGGAAATGTAAAAGATTTAGCAGGAAGAGCAAAAATTAAAAAATTACAACCTGCCGAAATGGAAGGAAGTACTTTTACGGTTTCAAATCTTGGAATGTTTGGCATTACCGAGTTTACTTCTATAATAAATCAACCCAATTCAGCAATTTTATCAGTTGGAGCAATTGTAGAAAAACCAGTTGTAAGAAACGGAGAAATTGTAGTAGGAAACACAATGAAAGTTACATTAGCTTGCGATCACAGAACTGTTGATGGCGCAACTGGAGCACAATTTCTTCAAACATTAAGAACTTTTTTAGAAAATCCGGTTACAATGTTGGCATAAAACAATTTAAAATATTTAAAAATCCTGTTCATTTATTCTGAATTTATTTCAGAATCTGAGCAGGATTTTTTTATTCTGAATTTATTTTAGAATGTTATACTCAATACAAAAGTTTTTTAGCCCTGATTGAAATGGAAATCCTTGCCTTTTTAGGCAAGATTGAAATGAAAAGCAGGAATTACAATTGTAGAAATGCCCAAGCCATTCGCTACTAAAAAAAAAATTGTATTGAATAAAATTATCTTTTTTTATTCTTTTCTTCAATCCATCGAGACATGTATTTTGTACTCTGCAAAGAATGATGTTGTAATAAAGTTCCAATAAAATTTTGTTCTCTATGTTGTTTCAAATTCATTTGAATATCCAAAATAAATGTAGCAAAATCCAAATCAAATTTAGATTTTAAAAATCGATTATTTATAATTTCAAAACCATTTATTTGAGATTTTTGCCATACATTTTCATCTGTATACAGTAAAATTGCATTGTTTACAAAATCTTCTGGATTATCGTTTATAAAACCATTCCAATATAAATTTCCATTCATAGCTTCTGCACCAATTGAAGAAGTTACACTTGGAGTTCCACATTGCATTGCTTCAAGAAGTTTGCCTTTAATTCCTGCACCAAATCGAATTGGAGCCAAAACAACTCTGGCTTTTTTAACAACTTCAAATGCATTTTCTGCTCTTCCCATTATATAAAAATTGGATTTTGGTTTGTGTAATTCCAACACTTTTTGTGAAGGATAAGCACCATAAATTAGCATTTTAGCATCACTAAATTTGTTAAAAAGTAATGGCCAAATCACCTCGTGTAAATACTTCACACAATCCCAGTTAGGTTCGTGAAGAAAATTTCCTATAAAAATAAAATCTTTCCTTTCATTGTAGTTGGGTAAATTTTCTTCAAAGTTATCAACCAAAATGGGTAAATAATAAAGTAACGATTTATCTATTTTAAATAAATTGGTAAGTAAATCAATTTCATATTCAGAAACTATTAAAGAAACATCACATCTGTAAATACTTGCAATTTCTCTTTTTGCAAAATCAGAAGTTAGCAAACTTTTAGTATTAAAATATCTATTTTCTTTTACTGCAATTTGTCTTTCATAACGCAAAGAATGTAAATCTTCTGTATCTAAAATTCGTAAAGCATTTGGACAATTTTCTAAAATTCGCCATCCAAATTGTTCTTCAGTTAAAAATCTATCAAATAAAACAACATCTGGATTTAGTTGTTTTACAAAATCATCAAAAGTTTCAGAATTTAATTCAATTTTCACAAATTCAATCGAATGCTTTTCTAAATCTTCAGAAAATTCTATATTCTGAGCTGTACTTGCAAATGTTATTAAATAATTCTCTTTTTGAAACAAATCTATAAGTTGCATCATTCTGTTTCCAGCAGCAGATGAATTAGGTTCAGGCAAAACAAAACCAATAATTAATAATTGTAACGACTTTTGCATAAAAAGTAAATAGTTTACAAAGAAAACATTTAATTTTGCAACTAAATAAAATCATTCA
>NZ_JAYVFH010000179.1:0-2649 GCF_043773265.1 Flavobacterium sp.
ATAATTGCAGACATTGGACCAAAATATTACGCGCCGCATCATCAAGACATTTTAGATGGACTAAATGCAGTAGATTTTTCAACAAAACCAAGCAGAGTAGAAGTTGAGGAAACACTTTTTCCGTACATTCCAGATTTTGGAACGCGTCAATTTTTAATGAAAAATTTATATTGGAAAGAACCAACTCAACTGGCTTTTAGATTTAATCTTGAAGTTTTTAATAATAAAATTAATGAAATTGGTGTCGCTTTACCTCAAGAAAATCATTTTGATAAACCTACATTGTTTATTCGTGGTGGAAGTTCTAACTATATTTTAGATTCAGATTTAGAGAATATTAAAACACATTTTCCAAATTTTAAGTTAGAAACCATTCCTAATGTTGGGCATTGGTTGCATGCAGAAAATCCTAAACTATTTTTTGAGATAACGGCACAATTCTTGAAATAAATGCTTAATTTTAAATTTTTAAACAAATTATATGAAACTAATTGCACGAATTCTAATTACATCATTACTAGTAGTTTTAATTTCCTATTTAATGAAAGGCGTTCAAGTTCTAGAAGTTTGGGATGCCATAATAGTTGCCATAGTTTTAGGACTACTCAATTTATTTGTAAAACCAGTTATAATACTATTTACATTACCAGTAACCATTGTAACTTTAGGATTATTTTTACTAGTTATAAACGCTTTAATTATTTTGCTTTGCGATAAACTTGTTGATGGTTTTACAGTCAACTCCTTTTGGACAGCACTATTTTTTAGTATAATATTATCGTTATCACAATCTATTATGTATAAATTTATTGGCGAAAACAAATAGATTTTATCAACAATAAAACTTGGTTGGGTTGCAAAAATGTTATAATTTTGCAACCCAATTTTATAATGTAAAATAATACCAAATGGATATTAAAAGAGTAGCAATTGATGCTGTAAATGAAGTAATTGTAATGACTGTTCCACAAATGGATTACAAAGGTCAAGTTGCAAAAAGAATAAACGAAAAAATGCCATTGGCAACCGTAAAAGGATTTCGCAAAGGCGCAGTTCCTAAAGATTTAGTAGAAAAACAATATGGTAAAGCTATAAAAGTTGAAGAAGTAAATAAAGTTGTAGAACTAGCATTGCAAAGATATATTCAATCAGAAAGATTAAACTTGCTTGGAACGCCACTTCCAAAAATAAACGAAGCATTTAATTGGAACAATGAAGAACTTACTTTTGAATTTGAAATAGGTTTAGTGCCAGAATTTGAAGTAAATCTAGACGCCAAAACCAATTTAGTAAAATACCAAATAATTGCCGACGAAACCATGCTAAATGGTCAAATAGCAAGAATTCAAAAACAATACGGAAACGTAATTTCTCAAGATACAGTTGCCTTAGGAAATGATGTTTCAGGAACTTTTGTAAATGCAGAAGCAGGAATAAACAATCGAACCACAGTAGATTTAGAAGAATTTGCAGATGAAAATGTAGCAAAATCATTTCTAGGTAAAAAAGTTGGCGATGCAATAGTTTTACAAACCAAAGGATTGTTTACAGACGCACATAAATTAATGGATTACCTTAGTGTTCCTCACGATAATGTGCACGATTTAGACGTAGAAGTAACCTTCACAATAGACGAAGTTGTAGCACACGAACCAGCAACATTAAACCAAGAATTGTTTGATAAACTTTTTGGCGCAGGAAAAATTTCATCGTTAGAAGAAATGAAAGCCAAAATAAAAGAAGATGCCGAAAAACAATTTGCACTTCAAGCACATCAAAAATTAATGGCCGACGTTCAAGACACATTAATAGAAAATCATAAATTCGATTTACCCAAAGAATTTCTTGTAAAATGGTTGCAAACAGTTGGCGATAAAAAATTATCTCCAGCCGAAGCAGAAGTAGAATACAATCGCTCAGAAAAAGGATTGCGTTTTCAATTAATAGAAGGAAAAGCACTAGCACAAAGTAACATACAAGTAAATTTCGAAGATTTAAAATCGTTTACAGCAGCATCAATTCGTCAACAAATGTTACAATATGGGCAAACCAACCCAACAGATGCCGAGGTAGAATCAATCGTAGCAAGAGTTCTGTCTAACCAAGACGAAGTAAAAAGAATGTCAGAGCAAGTTGTAGCCGACAAAATGTTGAAATTATTTATAGAAAAAGCAAATCCATCAACTAAAGAAGTTACCTACGAGCAATTTGTAGCAGCAATGTACAACGAATAAATTATAAAATAATTAGTATATTTGAGCGTCAATAATCAGTATTTTTGACGCTCAATTTGTATACTCTGAATTATTTCAGAGTCTAATGAATTTATTTCAGAGTCTAATGAATTTATTTCAAAGTTTAAATTAGAATTTTGTAACATCTAGAGCAGTCGAGATGCTTTTGAAAATCAAGTTTTTTAAGAAGCCAATCCAGCTATACGTTTCAAGTTGTTGCCGTTTCAAACCATTTTTGTACGTTTTAAAAAGTGCTTCCGTTGGTCGCTTTTTTAAAACAACAAAAATTGGCTTTCAACAACAACAAGCTTTTCACTACTATCTGGGCTAAGACATCAGTTATATTTGCAACTTTAGGTTATGAAAGATTTAGTATTTTTTTTAAAAGACGAAAAAAGCACCAAGCGAAAAGGAG
>NZ_JAYVFH010000180.1:0-4179 GCF_043773265.1 Flavobacterium sp.
AATGATATACCTAGAGTTCAATATTGGAGAATGGAAAAAGGGACAAATTTTACAATGAAAAACTTATTAAAAATTCTAGCTATTCATAAAATTTCTTTAGAAGATTTCTTTAAAGATTTATAGATTATCAAAACAACTCTTCAGGTAATCTAAGCAAATTCAATTCCACTTTCAAATCATCACTTAAAAGTTGCATTCCATATTGAAACGAAGCATTCATCCAGCCAAAACCTTCACGAGTAATATATTCAAAATCTGTTCCTTGATTGCCATATTCTGCAAAAACTTTGTGCGAACCACTTACAACATCATACTTTTCGGGAATTGTTCCGTTGTAATTACAAGCATTTTTGGTAATCATAAAAAGCCATTTGTAAATTAATTCTTGTGCCAAAGTATGATAACCATAATTTATTAATCCTTGCCAAATAATAATTTGATGTGGTGGCCAACCAAAAGGAAAATCCCATTGGCGTTGCATTTGATGATTTCCAATATTTTTTAAAGCATCTTTTGAGCAACCAGCAATTCCGCCAGAAAAAATTAATTTGGGCAACGCATTTTTAATCATTTTATCAGCTTGTTCTTGTGTTGCAATTTTTGCCCAAAGCGGAAAAAAACTTGTCGCAGATAGAAAAATATGTTGCTTTTGAGTTTTAAAATTATAATCAAAAAAACAACCTTCTTCTTCATTCCAAAGAAAATTATTTATTAGAATTTTTCGATTTTCAGATTTTTCAATCCAGTATTTTTGAGTGTAAATTTTAGAATTGTACTCGAATGAATCATCAAAATATTTTGAAATCATTTCGGCAAAATCAGTTTCATATTTATACAACATCGCATTGAGTTCAACCACATTTAAATCGGCGCAAATTCCTTCCAATCTGTAACTTGTGTCGTGACCGCTTTCGCGAACGCTTCTGTCGTGAACAAAATAATTATCCAGTTCTATATTTTCTATTTTTCTTTCGTAATATAATTTTTCATATTCTTGAATTGAGATTTTTTCTGCTTCTGCAAATGGTTTTAGAATGTCATCATAATGTCCCGTTTCAGTTTCTGGTGGCAATCCAATTCCTTGTGCAAAATAGCGATTCAAACCATTTTCTGTCAACCGTTTTCCTGTTTCCATCCAAACGGTTTCATATTCTTTTATGGCAATTTGAAGATTATTTTTCAACCAATTTAAATCTTTATTTGGCATCGCTTCAAAAACTTCTCGAATCATACTAGAAAAAAAAGGCGGTTGCGTTCGAGTCAAATAATAGGAACGATTGGCATTTAAAATTTTGCCGTAATGTGTAATTTGATAGCTAAAATTTTCAACCATACATTTGGCTAAATCTAATTTTCTATCAATTAGCAAACCAATATTTTCAAAATAACTGTCCCAACCATACATTTCATTAAATCTTCCGCCAGGAACTGCGAATGGTACTCCTGAAACTTTTTGATTTTCATTTTTTAATGCTAATGACAAAATCCCACCTTCATCATTAATGCTACTTACATATTGAGGAGTGATTTCTTTGGGAAGTTGCACTACTTTTAAATTAAATTTAGAAGATAATTTTTGATAATATTCTAAGGCAAAATCATCAGTAAAAGGAACATAAATAATTGATTTCTCAGTTTTTGATTTTGAATCAATTAATAATTTTTGCAAACCTTTTTCGTCTAAAGTTCGTGTTAAACCGTCCCAAAAATAGGTTGTAATCATTCGATTAATTCTATTAGCTGGAAGTTCAAAAACGTTTTCAAGTTCAATAAAATCTTGATTGTTTTCTTGAGCCAGAATTAATTCTTGCAATAAATTGGATAAAAAATAAGTGCCTTCAACTACTATTTCTTTATTGTCAGATTGTAATACAAATCGTTTTAAACCTTTGTCTTCAATGGTTATTCTCTTGTCATTATCAGTATCTTCTTGAAGTAGAAGTTGAGCAATTGTTTGCTGAATATTAAGTTGGAATTTCGACATTTTTCTTATTCATTTTATACAAAGTCCAAATTAATATAAAAATTAATGCAATTGGGATTAATGAGAAGTAAAAAGCAGTTGTTCCATTAAAAGATTCAAAAATATGACCTGTAATTATTGATCCAGTAGTGCCTCCAAGTGCTGAAAAAACTACAATTAAACCAGACATTGAACTGTGCATATGTTTGGGCAAAGATGATAGGATTGTAGAATTTAATGTTGGATAAATTGGCGCTAAAAACAATCCCATAATTGGTAATAAATACAAAACAAACGGTGCGTTTAACCAAGTCATTGATGCATTATTCTCTATTAAAATATTTTTAGCCAAAGGCATAACAAGTATAACTATTGCAGCAATTGCAAGTAAACACAAGGATAAAAAATGAATCCATTTTACTCGCAATAAAACAAATCCAGAGAGTAATCTTCCTAAAAAAGTTGCTCCAGCCAAAATTGAACCAGCTTGAATTGCCAAACTTGTTGGTGCGCGAAGAATTTCTTTATAAAATGTTGGCATCCAAGTAGAAAAACTTTGTTCAATCATTACATAAAAAAATATGGAAAGAATAAAGACAATTATTAATGGTTTTGCAATCATTACTATCATTTCTTTAAAGTCTTTTTCTAACGATGTGTTTTCTATTTTGGCTTCTTTTTCGTCTAATTTTGAGAACAATAATAACAGAAAAGCAAGAAATGACAAGCCAGCAATTATCCAATAAATTTGCAACCATTCTCTAGATTTTGGATTGGCATCATTTACAAAATAACTAAATACAAATCCGCCAAGCATAACGCCAGACATAAATATTGCTTCTAGAAAATTCATAAAACTACTGTGCTCTTTTTCGTTATTAGTCAACAATCCAATTGTGGAAAAAACCGAAACTTTTATCAATGCAAAGGAAACTCCAATTACAAAAAACAACAATTTAAAATACCAAAAAGCGTCTGCAAAAGGCATAATGCTGCAAACAATGGTCACTAAAGCCAAAGCAATAAGCATTGATTTTTTAAGTCCAATTTTTGGAAGAAATGATGCGAAAATAAAAGCTGCAATTGCAATGGGTAAATCTTTAAACCCTTCCAAAATAGATGCGTCACTTTTAGAAACCCCAAAATTAAGTTGCATTTGAAGCATTACAATTCCGACACAATTTAGCAAAATTGCAAACACAAAATAGTTAAAAAACAAAGATAATTTAATGGTTGTGTTTTTCATTTTTTTTTATATTAAAAGAAATCCTTTGAGATTTTTTACGCTTATTATATTTTAAAAATTCATTTTTGTAGTACCTTCATTTTCTGTATGATGTATTGTAAAACTACGAGTATTTAGGTTTGCACATAAATGTGCTACTACATTATCATTTTTCCATTTAATATCAATTACATCTGTCTGATTATCATTGATTTCTACAGATCCTAAAAATGCCTTTGAAGTATTTCTTAAGCGAATTATTTCTAGTTGTTTCTTCACAACTTCTTTTTTTAGACCGTTGGCAATGTCTTCCAAAGATAACGTTGTTCGGTTAATTTCCTTATGTCCAGCACTACCGCCATTGTCCGCTGCTTGATAATTGTTTTTTCCTGCAAATATATCTAAATACCAAATTTGAGGTATTCCAGGCATAAATAATTGTATCGCTCTTGCCAAAAGCAACTTTTGTTCATCTTCACCCAAGGCGCTAAAAAAAGTAGCATTTACTTGATAATAAGAAACTTTTTTTCCTGTTGCGTCATACAAATTTTTTACACGACCACCACGATCTATAATTTTGGTCATTATGGCCTCTATTTCTTCGTCTTCTAATAAACCTTTATTATACAGCCCATTAACCTCTTTTCCTTTTAAATCTAAAACAGGAATTCCATCATGACAACCCAACATGTTTACAGTTTTGTAACCTTTAGCAATAATTTCTTTTGCCCAAGTTAGCAATGCTTTACTCGATTTGTTTTCGATAGTATGAATGGTTAATCCTGGCAAGAAAAAATCATAAATATAATAACCTTCATTGGCTACTTCATCGTGTAAATGTAGTCCGTATTCTGCATGAATTTCTGGCAAAAGCATCAAATTATTTTTTTGTGCAATTTGCTTAATTCGCTCCAAATAATTCCAAGTTCCTGGTTTATTAAAAAAATTGGACTCACCTACTTGTTTGTGTAAGTACGCAAATGCATCTAAA
>NZ_JAYVFH010000181.1:0-4960 GCF_043773265.1 Flavobacterium sp.
ATGAATTGCTCCAAACAACCTAGATTCTGATGCTTGTGCTGCCAAAGCTTGAAATTCTTGTGTTTTAGACGGAATTACGTGCGATAAATAAGTTGCTGCTGCTGCGCTAAAAGTGGAATGTCCAGAAACATAAGCTGGAAAATTTGGAACTCCAGTTGTAGTTTTTACAGAAGGATCAACTTGGCTTGGACGTGGATTGAAATAAGTATATTTTGCATCCCAACAACTAATTGCAGCATCCATCATTGCGATATTTAATAACGCCATATTTCTTGCCCAACGTACTTCGCTAAAATACTGATATACAAATGCTTCGTCGGCAATTTGATTCCAATGTCCTGGTGGCGTGTAAGTTCCAACTCCATCAGCCCAAAAATTTACAATTTGCATTCGTTCTCTAGTTGCATTTTCGCTATAATATTTTACTTCGTTTAATTCTGCCAAAAATTGTGGCGAATTGGTTGATGGTGGCGCAACTGGTCGATTGGCAATTACATTGGCTGGCGTCATTAAAAATGATTTTACATTTCCGAATAATGGTAACATTGGTGGACGAACTGGTAATTCTAAAGAACGCCAAGGAGTTTGCCCATTTGCAATAGCATTAGTTTCTAATTGTGTCCATAATGCTTGGTTTCCAATTGCTGCTCCAGCACCATCAGATGCTGCTTTTGTAATAAATTTGGTTGCAATTTTTCTTCCTAAAACTACTCCAGCGTCAACATCGCTTCTAACATTGGCTCCAGATATTATTCTGTATAATTTTTGCTCATCGGCTTTTTGTTGGATAAATGCAATTTCTGTTGGAAATAATAATTTTAAAATTTCTACTGTAACTCCAGCTAAAACGGCATCTTCACTAGGATAAGAAGGCAAAGGACTTTTAGGAACTAAAACCTGAATGGTATTGTCTACCACAAATGGTGCTGCACGATTGTATAGATTTTTGTAATGCCAAGTTGCAACCATTGCATCGTATTGTGCTGCGCTAACATAAGCATAAGCACGAGCTGCAAATGGAGGATTTGAAAATGGAAATTGTGGATTGGCAAAAGGATTGGCAGCAGAAGGCGCAGGATAAGTGCCATCAGGATTTTGATATGGTGGACGATTGTGTCTTGCGACAAGTGTTTGCATAATTTCGTTCCAACGTAAAACACCACCAACACTCCAATAATTTATAATTTCTTGTTGATCTGACGTAATGTTGGCTTGATAACTTTTAATTTCATTAATTTCTGTTTTGTAAGCATTTGTTGTAACTGCCAATGGTGCATCTAAAGAAAACTCATCTGGCGCAGTTAATACTAATGGTGTCCAAGTTCCAGCATTTGCATCTGGATTTGTTGGATTGAGTTGTGGATATTGCAAGTTTCGTTCTTCTAAATCATCGTTACAAGAAATGGTAAAAATGAAAATAGTAAGCAACAAAAACTTCATTCCTAAATTATATATAAAGTTTTTCATTGTTTTAAATTTTAGTTTCTTGAGTGGTTTTTGCTTTAGCATTAAAATTTATAATGTAAAATAATCCGCCATAAAATGAATTGGATTGTCCTACGTTTCTTCCAGATATGGTATGATTTGCACCTATAATTACAGAAAGATTTGGAATGCTTTGCAGATAATATTTTCCGTTAAAACCAATTTTTGCCATATTCATTGTGTTGCTTGGAAAAGGCGTATTGTTGGTAGTAATGTCAAAACCTCCTTTTTGTGTAATCCAGGAATCAAAAATGGCTTCGGCAATAAGTTTTTTTGTTCTGTAACCAGTTCTAAAATTGAACGAAATGGCATCTGGAATATTGACTTCATTGGTATAATGCATTTGATCTGAATAATAGGTATTTCTATCAATTGTAATATTAGAACGTTTTACATAAGCTGTTGATGCTGTGGTAAATAAATTTCCGAATTGATAATCGCTCATTATTCTTATACTTCCCATTTTGCTTTTTGATCCAATACTTAAAGGTAAATAATCGGCAATGTAATTGGTTGTTGGAAAAGAAAAACCGCCAAGTGCATAAAAAGAAAGTAAATTTTTCTTTATTTCTTTTTCGTAGAACAAATATTTTAGGGTTAATGATAAATCTTGCAACCCTTTTTGACCTTGTAAAGTTCCTGCAGAAGCTTTGGTTATTACGTAAGGAATTGAAAAAATTACGTTTAATTTACTGGTAATTCCGTAATTTCCATTAACTGAATATTTTTGGGTTGAAACAGTTCCAAGATTTAGATTTTCTCTTTTAAAAGTTCCTTCCCAATACTTGTCCCAACTGTTGTATTCGTAAATTGCTCCTGTACAAAAATATTTTTTTCCCATCATTATTGCGTCAATTTCTGTTTGACTAAATGACGAAATTGTTGCCATAAAAAGACAACATAAATAAATGTATTTCATTATTTTATAGGTGTGTTTAATTAATTTTTAGGTTTTCTGAAAACAAATTATCTTCATAAAATAATATACAAAGAATTGAAATTTCAGATAAAAAAATCAAACTGTTTTTGGTGGCGGATAATTTAAAATTGAAAATCCAGAAAGAATTTTAGAGTTATAAATTTGAAATACAGCTTTTTGAGTAAAAAAAATGGTTTTAGAAAAGGTTAATTTTTCATAAGAATTTGATAAATAATCTTTGGCAATTGATTTCATTAATTTTTGAATTGGCGAATTTGATGCATCCGAATCTTTTTGAGAAGCAACTAGTTTTTTTAAACTTACGTCAATGGCATTTTGATTTTCTACTCCTAAATAATATAAATTTAAGACGTTATCTTTAATGCTTTTCTTGAATATATGATAGACTTTATTGTCTATAATTACGTTTTCGTTTACTTTTTCAACGTCTGTATCTTCCATAAAAGAATACAAGGTGGCATTGAGTTTTATTACTTTAAATTTAGAATCTGGAGCATTTTGCATTGATTCTATCCAGCTTTGTTCTTTTTGATAACTTACAATCATATAATAGTCTACCAAGTTGTAAAACAAGGAAGAGAGTAATGTAATTGTTAGTAAAAGTGACGCTGCTTTTTTCAATTATTATTCTTTTATTTAAACCATTAAGGTATTAAGGTTCATTAAGTTTTTTTGAAACTTAAACTTAATTAGATACAAAAATGATTGCTCTTTTAGCCCAGATTGACTGGAAAAACATCCCGATTTTTTTCGGGATTTATGAAAGGAAAGCTGGAATTACCTTGATAGATTAAGCCCGAGCGATTCGCTTCTGACATTAAAAAGCACTATCTGACTTTAATATTTTAACCATCTGTAAAGTTCTTTCCAGGTTGGTTTTTTTCCGTACATTAAGATGCCAACTCTGTAAATTTTGGAGGCGAAAACTACGACTAGCAGAAAGGTTGAAAATAAAATTACTACCGAAATTGCGATTTGCCAAAGTGGAACTCCAAACGGAATTCGCATCATCATTACGATTGGTGATGTGAGAGGAATCATGGAAAAAACGGTGGCAATTGTGCCGTGTGGATCGTTTATTACTGTGAAAAAACCTATGTAAACTCCTAATATTAAAGGCATTATAATTGGTAGAAGAAATTGTTGCGAATCGGTTTCGTTGTCTACTGCTGCGCCAATTGAGGCGTAAAATGAACTGTAAAGAAAATAACCACCAATGAAATAAATGACAAAAGAGATTAAAATTGTGGCAATTGGAAGGTTGAGAATTTCTTTTAAATACATTTGAAATTGTCCGCCCATTTCGTTTTGTGCAGCTTGCATTGCTTGAGTTTGTGCGTCAGAATTTGATACCATTTGTACTCCAAAAACTGCAGAAAGAATAAACATTGCTGTTAAACCAAGTATTGCCCAAATTAAAAATTGAAGAATTCCGGCAAGCGATGTTCCTATAATTTTACCCATCATTAATTGAAATGGTTTGACCGATGAAATAATAATTTCTATAATTCTTGATGTTTTTTCTTCTATTACGCTTCGCATAACCATATTTCCGTACAGAATTATGAACATCATAATTAGGTAACCAAAAGCGCCACCAATGATGACTTTTATTTCGTTAAGTCCTTTTAATGAAGCTTCTCCAGATGCTTTTGCTAGATTTATTACAACTTTAGATTTGGCATTATTAATTTTTAAAGTATCTAAATTTGCAAGTTTATAATTGGATATCGTGATTTTTTTATTGATTACATCTTGAAGATTTTCTACAAAAGTTACGCTTGGACTTTCGTTGGAAATGTATTGAATGGATTTTTGAAGTGATTCTGGATTGTTGGTTTTTGGAATTACTAATAATCCTTCGTAAGATTCTTTTACAATGCTGTCTTTTAAAATTTTTAATGGCAATGGTGTTAAATCTAAATATTTGAACTCTTCATCGCTTTTAAATTCGTTAGTAAATAATCCAGATTCGTCATGAATGGCAATGGTTTTTAAACTGGCTTTCATTGTGCTTAAATAACCAACAAAAACTGCTATTCCAACAAATAATAATGGACTTAAAAAAGTCATTACTATGAATGATTTATTGCGAACTTTGGCAATGAATTCTCTTTTTATTATAAGTTTTATAATGCTCATTTATTTTATATTAAAGCACTTCGACTGCGCTCAGTGTGACAAAAATTTATTATTTAATTTATTATTTTATGATGTTAAAGCACTTCGACTGCGCTCAGTGTGACAAAATGTAATAGTGTTTAAACTAAAATTCTATTCGGTTACTGTTTTAATAAATATATCATTAACACTTGGAATTTTTTCTAAGAAATGGGTTACTTGACCACGTTGTGTTAAAATATGTAACAACTCATTTGGAGTTGAATTACCAAGATTTATCTCTAGTTTTAATTCGTCATTTAGTGATTTAAAATTAGTTTGCGAAAGTGTGAATTTTTGAGTTAAATCATACATTAAACCTTCTACATTACTAGTTAGAATACCAACTTCATAATTATTAGTTCGAAATTCTTT
>NZ_JAYVFH010000182.1:0-44648 GCF_043773265.1 Flavobacterium sp.
CAAGTTGAAAAACCAGCAACAATTGCTCGTTACGCTTTAAATATAGAAACTGAAGGTTTGCCTGCCGATTTTTATGAAAATTATATCAAAAACATTCAAGCAGTAACTGTAGATGATGTAATGAGAGTAATGAATAAATATGTTCTTGAAGATAATATCAGAATAATAATTACAGGAAAAGGTTCAGATGTTATTCCTGGATTAGAAAGTTTGAAAATTCCAATGTTTTATTTTGATAAATTTGGAAATCCAACAGAAAAACCAAAACTTAAAAAACCTGCACCAGCTGGAGTTACTGTTAAAACAGTTTTAGATAATTATATAAATGCAATTGGTGGCGAAAAAGCAGTATTAGGTGTAAAAACTATTTTCTTAACTGGAACATCAGAAATAGAAGGTGCACCATCACCACTTTCTTATGTTTCTAAAAAAGATGTAAAAGGAAAAACATTTTTTAAAATGGAAATGGAAGGAATGGGCGAATTGTCTAGACAAGTAATTGGCGACAAAAGTGGTTACTCAATGAATCAAGGACAAAGAAAAGATTTGACTGCAGAAGAATTTGCTGAAAAGAAACTAACAGCATCTACATTTGAAGAAATGATGTTGTTGAAAAAAACCGATTTAGTTCTTGATGGCATTGAGCCAATGAACGGAACAGAAGCTTACATTATTTTAAATGGAAAATCAACTATATATTATGACGTAAAAACTGGTTTAAAATTAATGACATCAACTACAAGTGAACGAAATGGTCAAAAAATGACTTCTACAATTACTTACAACGATTATAAAGATGTAAAAGGAGTTAAAATTCCTTATAATGTAATCATGAATCAAGGTAGAGAAATTGAAATTAAAATGACCGATGTTAAAATTAATGAAGGTGTTACTGATGCTGATTTTCAGTAAATAGAAAGAAATAATAAAATTAAAACCGTTTCAAATATTATTTTTGAAACGGTTTTTTTTTATTTAATTTATTTTTATATGACGATTTGCATCACATGGACATAAACCTATATTGTCTTCTTTTGTGCAGGTAAAATCAAATATACTGTCGTTTAATTTAACAATTTTAACCTCGTTGGTGAAAGAATTATTTTGTTCAGATGCATTATAAAATCTTGTCAATACTGAATCAGCAGTAATTGTATAGGTGCCATTATAATTGATTTCACCAACCTCTTCAAAAGTGTTGTTTGAATTAAAATGTAATATATTACCATTATTATAATATTCAATATGTGGATTATCTGCTTGATCAATATCAAAATAATTATAAAAGCCAACAAATTTCCATGAACCAACTAATTCATCTTGTAATGAGTTAGTTGCTTTATTGTCATTATTAATTGAACAACTTATTATTGTTAATAGCGTTGTTAGTAATAAAATTATTTTTTTCATGATTATTGTTCAACTTTTTGATATCTCTCAAGCCAACCTGTTGAACCTTCTCCAGGAAAGGGATAGAATTCTAAATACTCATCTGTCAACAAGAATATTTTATAAGTATAAACGCTATTTGGATTCCAAGTATAATCCTCATTAAAATTAAAAGTTAATGTAGAATCCATAGCAACTGAATAACTACCAATAGGGTTTGATGGATAAGCTGGAAAATCTAAGTTACCATTACTCTGAAAATTTGTAATTCCGCCATTTTCAACCAAATGATAGTTAGTTCCTGTTATTGGGTCATTATCCATATCATCATAATATCCGACGAGTTTCCAAGAACCAATTAATTTTTCTTTCATTAAGATATTTTCTTCAATTGTATTTTCGTCATTTGACGAACAACTAATCATTGCGAAACAACTAATTATAACTAAAAATATTTTTTTCATAATATAAATTTTTAAATTATTGTTTATTGAACTATTATTACTTGTTGTGTAAAACCACCTTCTTTTGTAAATAAATTTAAAATATAATTATTGCCGCTTTGCAAATTTGCATCGTCAATTACAAACTAATTGGTTGATGTATTTGAAATTCTTTCATCATTAAATCATCATAAGTATGATACTTTTCTGGCGTTTCAAAACCACATTCCTGAGCATTCACATTCAAAAACAAAGATAAATTTTTCATAAACAATTGTTTTTAAATGGTTAATAGTTTTACGAATGTATAAAATACTATTAATTTAACAAAATTATTCTGAGTTATTTTTCTGAAAATAAATAAGTTATATGTTTTAAATGACCAAAACTTGTAACTCATAACTCAAAACCTACTTCTTACTAGACAAATAAACACCAATTAATATAATAAAAGCTCCAATAAACTGAATTGTAGTAAGCATTTCACCATCTAATAATCCCCAAAAAAACGCTACAACAGGAATTAAATAGGTTACCGAGGTTGCAAAAACCGGCGATGACATTTGAATCAATTTAAAAAATAAAATATTTGCAATTCCTGTTCCAACAACACCAAGTATTACAATATAAATCATCGAGTTTTGAACTTCGGCATTTTCTACAACCGCTAAAAAATCTGTTGAAAATAATACAATTAAAGCTGGAACCAACATTACAATAAAATTCCCTGTAGAAATACTCAAAGGTTTTACATCAGATAAATATTTCTTCAACAAGTTTACATTTGTAGCATAACAAATAGAAGCTATAAGAACCAAAATAGTATACCAATAATTTTGATTTGGATGATTCATGGCACCATTAATAATTAATAGTAAAGTTCCAATCAAGCCAATAACAACTCCAAAAATTTGTGTTCTTTTAAAGGTTAAACCAAATGCAATTCCGCCAAGAATTAGAGTATTTAATGGAGTTAACGAATTTAATATAGAACTTACAGAACTACTAATTTGTGTTTGAGCAATGGCAAATAAAAAAGCAGGAATAAAAGTGCCAAACAAAGAGGTCAATGCAATATATTTCCATTGATGTTGCTTAATTTGAGTAACACTTTTAAATCCGATTATGATTAAAAAAACAGCCGAAAATATAATTCTTAGAGAACCCAATTGCATTGGTGACAAACCAACCAATCCTTTTTTTATTAAAATAAATGAACTTCCCCAAATTAAAGCTAGAACAGTTAAATAAATCCATTTTAAAGTAGTCGTTTGCATTACATTTTTTTTGGTATGCAAATTTGACATAATTTTATGAATAGTCACTTACTTAATAATGTAATTTTGCAACTAAATTAAGAACATAAAAAATTAAGATATTAGATTATGAAATTTATAAAATCACTTTTAGGTATAGCAATTACAACATTACTACTCGTAGCGTGTAAAAATACAGACAGTAAACCAATAGCAGTAAAAGACCAGAATCTGAATCAAGTTCAGATTAAAAAAGAAATTGTTGCAGCAGAAAAACCAGAAACAGCAACTTTTAAAATCGAAGGCATGACTTGTGAAATGGGTTGTGCAAAAACTATTGAAAAAAAATTAACAAGTTTAGATGGAGTTCAAGACGCAAAAATAGATTTTGAAGCAAAAACAGCAACAGTAAATTTTGATTTAGATAAATTATCAACTGATGATTTGGTTAAAACAGTTGAAGATTGTGCAGACGGAAAGACTTATAAAGTTTCTGAATTAGAAATTGGTAAAAAAGTGTAATTTTTATTTCCACTTCAAAGTTTCCATTAATCGTTGCATATCATTTCTAATATAATCTTCGGCAGGCATTATTGAATCAAAATTTGGCTTGGCATAAAAATAAACAGAACCAGTTACAAAATGCTTAATGCTGTCTGTAGCATAAAATTGTGAGTTTGTAGCAGCATTTCCGCCAACTTTGTAAAACATACCATACACTTTATTATCATCATTAATAAATGGTTGTTCTAATATATCATCTGCTTTTATAACATGTTCATAGGTTAATCTTTGTGCATCACCAAGCAATTTATCAATATCACCATTCACTGTTTTATAGGTTAAATAAATAGTGGCTTTCATCTTTGGATAAGTAATTGTAAAGCCACAATCGCCTTTTTCTTTTATTACAGCATCCGAATTCATATCAAACGTTAATGGACAATGATTTTCAAACGCAGCATATTCTGCCACAGCATAATCCAATCGCAGTTGACTTGATGGTTTTGGCAAAACATCATCTTTGCAACTTGTAAAAAGTAGTGTGCTAAAAATAAATGCTAATCCAATTATATGTTTAAAACTAGTTTCCATCAGTGGTTACTTTTATTTGTTTTACTCTTTTTTTGTCTACTACTTCAATTGTAAAAAGGCAGTTTTCAAATAGAATTTTTTGTCCTTTTTTAGGAAAATTACCTAATATTTCAAGAATAAATCCTGCTAATGTTTCGGCTTCACCTTTTCTAATTTCAAATAAATCTTCATCTACATCAATAATTCTGTAAAAGTCTTTCAAATTTATTTTTCCTTCAAACAAGTAGTTTCTATCATCAATTTGAGAATAATTTATATTTTCATCATCAAATTCGTCACTAATATCGCCAACAATTTCTTCAATTACATCTTCTAATGATACAATACCAGATGTTCCGCCATATTCATCAACAACAATTGCCAAATGACTTTTCATGCTCTGAAAATCTTTTAGCAAATCGTCTAGTTTTTTATTTTCTGGCACAAAAAACGGTTCGCGAAGCAAGGTTTTCCAATCAAATTCTTTTTTGTTTATGTGAGGAATCAAATCTTTAATAAACAAAACGCCTTGTATATGATCTATATTGTCTTTGTAAACCGGAATTCGTGAATATCCTTTTTCAACTATCTTCGGAAAAATTTCAGAAAATGATTCTTCAATATCTAAAGTAAATAAATCTATTCTCGGACTCATAACTTGTTTTGTGTCAGTATTTCCAAAAGAAACAATACCTTCTAATAATTTTTGTTCTTCATGCGAAGTGTCATCTGTAGAAGTAAGTTCTAACGCTTGTGATAATTGATCTACAGAAAAATTAGTTTTTTGTTTACCCAATTTTTCCTGAATAAAAATAGTAAAAGCACGCATTGGTAAACTTATTGGTGATAGTAATTTGTCTAAGATTGATAATGGATAAGCTATAAATGATGCAAATTTTATATTGTTTCTACTTGCATAAACCTTTGGCAATACTTCGCCAAAAAGCAAAATTAAAAAAGTAACCAAAATCACTTCTACAGAAAACTTTAGAATTGGAGATGCAATAGTCGAAAAAACTTCGTCAAGCGAAAAAGAAAACAGAATAACTATAGAAATATGAAGAAAATTATTGGCTACTAATAATGTTGCTAAAAGTTTCTTGGGTTTAGCAAGTAAATTATTAATTACAACAGCTTTAGATGGATGATTGTTAGATAAATCTATAATGTTTTTTTGAGTCAAAGAAAAAAGTGCCACTTCAGATGCTGCCACCATTGAGCAACAAAAAAGTAAAACTACAATGCCAATTATTCCAAAAAGTAAATTGGTGTCAACATTCGATAATAATTCTAAACTGGGCTCAAAGTCCAAATTCAATAAGATTAGTTAAACAAATTAATACGGCAAATCGTTTTCGATTGGCGTATTTGGTGCGTCAAAGTTAGTGTTTTTATGTTCCGATGTTGTAATTTGTTTGTTTCCTTCGGTATCTTTTTTAACACTCAAAAAAGTAAATTCGGTAACCTGAATTTCTGTTGTGTATTTAGTTGTACCATCTTCGGCTTGCCACTGACGCGATTTTATTCTTCCTTCAATATAAATTTTATCGCCTTTGGTTAAATATTTTTCACATATTTCGGCTGCTTTGTTTCTAACAACAAGATTGTGCCACTCGGTTGAGGTAATTTTTTCGTTGGTTGTTTTATTGATATAAACTTCATTTGTAGCCAAAGGAAAACGACCAATGCAGTTACCACCTTCAAAATAGTGCATTTTTATATCATCACCAAGATGACCAATTAGCATAACTTTATTTAATGTTCCATTCATAATTAAGCACTTTGAGAATATCAAAATTACAAATTAAATAGAATACTTTTCAATAAAATTATAAATTACTATTGGAAAAGGAAAATCTTTCAATGAATTTAAACCAATTCCGTTTAAAATTTCATCAGAAACGGTAACTTTATAAAACTTAATATGAAGTTTTTGATGCGATAATTTATGAACTATTTGGGTTTCATTATATGTATAAACAGATTCAATATTTAAATCAGAATGTTTTTCATGAATTTGATATAAAATTGTTTCAAAATCTACTTCATCATTGGTTTCAATAACTGGAAATTCATATAAATTGTGCCAAATTCCTTTTTGGGTTCTCTTATTAATAAGAGTATTATTTTTAGAATCTAGAATAATTAGATAATTAAAATACCTATTAGTAACTTTGGTTTTCTTTAATTTTACAGGAAGTTGATTCACTTTTTTCTTTTGCAAAGCAGCACAACTTTCATTAAAAATACAAATTTCACATTTCGGATTTTTAGGCACACATTGCAAAGCGCCAAATTCCATAATTGCTTGATTGAATAGAGCAGGATTATTATTTGGAATTAATTCTTTAGCCAAAGCTGAAAATTCTTTTCTTGCAACACTTGATGCAATGTCAGTTTCGATATTAAAATATCTAGATAAAACTCTATAAACATTTCCGTCAACAACAGGAACAACTTCGTTAAAGCAAAATGAAGCAATTGCTGCAGCGGTATATTCGCCAATTCCTTTTAGTTTTAGTAAGTCATTGTAATTATTTGGAAAATTTCCGTCAAATTCAAAGGCAATTATTTGTGCGGTTTTATGCATATTTCTTGCACGAGAATAATAACCTAAACCTTGCCAAAGTTTCAAAACATGCTCTTCATTGGCTTTTGCCAAATCTAAAACAGTTGGAAATGAGTTCATAAAGGATAAAAAATAAGGCAATCCTTGAGCAACACGAGTTTGTTGAAGCATAATTTCAGACAACCAAACTGGATAAGCATTTGTAGTATTTCGCCAAGGCAAATCACGCTTATTTTGTAAATACCAAAGCAATAATGAGTTAGAAAATTCCATAAAAAATATTGGAAGACAAAAGTAAATCTTTATCTGATTAAATTTTAATCAATTATCCTTGAAATATTGTTTTTTTAATTCCTATATTTGCACACTCAAAAAATTACACATAATTATTAAATACGAACGAAAATGACGAAAGCAGATATCGTAGCAAAAATTTCAGAAAAATTAGGTCTTGAAAAAGGAGATGTTCAATCAACAGTTGAAGCATTAATGGAAGAAGTAAAAGCATCATTAGAAGGTGGTGACAATGTTTACTTAAGAGGTTTTGGTAGTTTTATTATCAAGACAAGAGCTGAAAAAACAGGTAGAAACATTTCAAAAAATACTACAATTAAAATTCCAGCACACAATATTCCAGCATTTAAACCTGCAAAAGTATTTGTAGAAGGAGTAAAAACTAAAACTGAAATAGCAGTTTAAAAAAACCAATTATTAATCACAAAAAAACAACCTATGCCAAGCGGTAAAAAAAGAAAAAGACATAAGGTAGCGACGCACAAACGTAAAAAAAGAGCGAGAGCTAACAGACACAAAAAGAAAAAGTAGTTCTAAACTACTTTTTTCTTTTTAAACGTTCATTGAAATTGGAGTTTAGTAAACAGTATTCGGTCACAATTAGCAGTTTGCTAACTGAAAATTGGCACTATCAACTAAAACTCACCGGGTAAAACCCTGAAAAAATGTTTAATCCATCCTAACAATTCAGTTTCGAGTCGAAAATTTGTGAGTTTCTAGTATAAAAACTTGCAACCTGCAACTTGAAACCAAAAAGTCGGGATAAAAATTTACAACATGAATAAAGAACTTATCATTCGAAAGGATGAAAATGCTGTAGATTTTGCCTTATTAAAAGATGGAAAACTAATTGAATTACACAAAGAAGAAGAAAAAAGCAACAATTTTTTAGTTGGTGATATTTTTATTGCCAAAATAAGAAAACCTGTTGCAGGATTAAATGCTGCTTTTGTAAATGTTGGCTTCGAGAAAGATGCCTTTTTACATTACCACGATTTGGGCCCACAATTACCTTCTTATTTGAAATTCATTAAACTTGTAAGCGCAGGTAAAATAAAAGATTTCTCCCTAAAAAACTTTCAGTTTGAAAAAGAGATTGATAAAGATGGTGCAATATCAGATATTCTGAGCGCCAATCAATCTGTTTTAGTGCAAGTGGTTAAAGAGCCAATTTCTACCAAAGGTCCAAGGATAAGTTCAGAACTTTCCTTTGCAGGTAGATTTTTAGTTCTTGTCCCTTTCTCGGATAGAGTTTCTGTTTCACAAAAAATAGAAGATAAAAACGAAAAAGACCGATTAAAAAAATTGGTACAAGCAGTCAAACCAAAAGGATTTGGTGTTATTGTGCGAACAGTAGCCGAAGGCAAAAAAACAGCCGAACTAGAAAAAGACTTGCAAAATCTAAATGAAAGATGGCTTGCAATGTGCAAAAAATTACCAACTGCTCATCATCCGTCAAAAGTGTTAGGTGAACTTAACAAAGTTTCATCTATGCTTCGAGACATATTTAATGATACCTTTACTGGTATTCAAGTAGATGATGAAGAGTTGTTTCAAGAAACGAAGGACTATATTGCCGAAATAGCACCTTCAAAACAAAACATGGTGAAACTTTATCAACATAAAGACACTCCAATTTTTGAGAAATATCATATAGAACGTCAAATAAAAACCTCATTCGGAAGAACAGTTTCTATGAGTAAAGGTGCTTATTTGATAATAGAACACACAGAAGCACTTCACGTTATTGACGTAAACAGCGGAAATCGTTCTAACAAAGCAACCAATCAGGAAGATACAGCTCTAGAAGTAAATATGATTGCCGCAGCAGAAATTGCAAGACAGTTAAGACTTCGAGATATGGGCGGAATTATTGTAATCGATTTTATTGATATGCAAAATCCTGATAATCGCCAAGTTCTATTTAATTTCTTAAGAGAAGAAATGGAAGATGATAAAGCAAAGCATAAAATCTTACCGCCAAGTAAATTTGGATTAGTTCAAATTACGCGTCAACGTGTAAGACCAGAAGTAAATATTGAAACAAGAGAAGAAAATCCAAATAATTTGAGTGGTGATATAGATGCTCCAATCCAAATTATTGACAAGATTACTTTTTCACTTGAAAAAATCATGAAAGACCACAAGAAAGTAAAACTTAACGTTCATCCTTTCGTGGCAGCATACCTTAAAAAAGGTTTTCCATCATTACGTTCAAAGTGGTTCTTTGAACATAAAAAATGGGTGAAAATTATACCTCGTGACGCTTACACGTATCTTGAATATCATTTTTATGATGATCAAGGAAATAGAATTAAAGAATAGATTCTGAAATTAATTCAGAATATAAAACCGCCTTTCGTGAGATTGGCGGTTTTTTTGTGGGCAATAGTTATTATAAAATAGAAATGTAAATTTTTTTTTGTTTAAACCTGTTATTTCTACATTAAAATTCGAAATAGCAATCTAAAATTTTTGTATAATATAGTAGCATTTTTGTATAAAAAATGATATATTTGTATACTATATTAGCAAAAATGAAAAATTATTCAATCAACAAAACGCCTTCTCAAGTTCAATTAGAATTGGCAGAACGTTTTAAAGAAATGAGAAAAAGCAAGAAGCTTTCTCAGCACCAATTGGCTGATAAATCTGGTGTTTCTTATGGTAGCATTAGACGATTTGAGTATACAGGTCAAATTTCCTTAGAGTCATTATTAAAATTAGCACATCTTTTTAATCGACTAGATGATTTTGATAATGTTTTTATAATTAATGAAGATTTGAAGAAAATTGAAAAACTTTTTAGTTATTAAGTTAAAAAAAAACTTTGAACTAGTAAAAACCGTCTTTCGTGAGATTGGCGGTTTTTTTGTTTATAATTTTTGTTACACAAAGTAAAATTACACACATATTACTTTATTTTTGTTTTAAAATTAAAAAATCAATGTCCAACTCAATTATTAATCAATTAGATATTATAGATTTTGCAAAAGATTGCAATGGATACGATATTGATTTGTTTGATAATGAAAATTATGGAGTTGTTAAAGTTTATGGTAACGAAAATCAACCTGTATTATTCTTAAAAGAAGTTAGTTCATTTGATTTTGAAACCTTAAAGCAAATTGCGGAAATACAGAAAGTATGTTGGAATTTTCAAAAAGTACTTTTTTTGTATGTTTATACAAAAACTGAAATCAGAATTTATAATTGTTCTGAAAAACCTTTTAGTTTTGACAAAATCTCAATTCAAGAAAATGAATTTAAAAAAAACTTACAAGAATTAGAACTTTATTCTTGTAAAGAAACTGACAAAGAAAAACTTCAAAAATTAAACATTATTTTTTCTAGAATTGCAATTGATACAGGGTTTATCTGGTCATCAATTGAAGCAAAAGATATTAGAGAGAAAATAAATCTTCAAAAAAGAGTTGATAAATTTTTAATTCAAAGTTTAATCAATGTTTCAAGGGAATTAGAATTACAAGGTTTAAAAGACAAAAACCTAATTCATAAGTTGGTGATGCGTTCGCTTTTTCTTTTGTATTTAGAAGATAAAGGAGCGACGAAAAAAGAGGAATATAGAAAGAATTCAACAATTGCTGAATCATATCTTGATTTACTAAAAGAAGGAGAAGTAAACTATGTTTACGATTTATTTGAAAAATTAGCTAAAGATTTTAATGGAAGTTTATTCAACATCGAAGAAAACGAAAAAGATATTGTTACACATGAACATTTAACGTTAATTGGAAAGTGTTTTACAAATGGATATGTTAAAAGTAATCAAATAAAATTATTTTTAGATTGGCGATTATTTGATTTTAGTATTATTAGAATAGAATTATTAAGTGAAATTTATGAGAATTTCTTATCTGAATTAAATAATGAAGAAAAAAAGAAAACAGGTACTTTTTATACACCTCCTTCATTAGTTGAATTGATTCTAAATGAAAAGTTACCCATTAGATATAATGAAACCGATTATAAAGTTAAAACATTAGACCCAAGTTGTGGTTCTGGGATTTTTTTAGTTCAAAGTTTTAAAAGATTAGTTAAACGTTACGAGAATAAGCATAATTTAAAACTAAATGATTTTACAATTTTAGTTGATATTCTAAAGTCTAATATTTTTGGAATTGAGCTTGAATCTAAATCTATAAAAGTTGCGGCTTTTAGTTTGTATTTAGCATTATTAGATAATCTTGACCCAAAAACAGGTTGGTGGAATGGAGCTATAAAATTTCCTTATTTAATAAATGACTCTGAAGATACAAGTTTAAAAGAACAAGGTTATAATCTTTTTAGAAGAGATACTATTTCTGATTTGTCTGAAATAAAACAATTACAAGATTTTGATTTGATAGTTGGAAATCCACCATTTGGAACAAAAAAATTGTTGCCAACAATAACAGCATATTGCAAGAAATGGGATTTTGCACAAGAAATGGTTTTGCCATTTTTGCACAAAGCAACACTTTTAGCACCTAAAGGTCAAATAGCTTTGATTTTCAATACCAAAGTTTTAACCAATACAGGCGGAACGTATCAAAATTTTAGAAAATGGTTGTTTAATAACAATCTTGTTGAGAAAGTATATAATTTTTCAATTTTAAGAAAAGCACCAAAGTTCTCCGGAGGTCAACTTTTTGGTTCGGCAGTTGGTCCAATTAGTATTATTTTTTATAAAAATGAAATACCTGAAATCTACAATGAAACAATAACATATTACGCTCCAAAGACATACATTAAAAATGATGTTTTAGAGGGAATTGTTATTGATTCATCAGATGAAAAGCATTTGCCAAGAATTGAATGTCAAAAACCAGACACTAAAATTTGGAAAATTGCTATGTGGGGTAGTTATTTTGATTTTGAGTTGATTGGAAAATTAGAAGAAAAATACAACACACTAGAAGAGTATTTTAATACTAACAAAAGTGAGTGGATAAAAGGTAGTGGACTTCATTCTCCAGATAAAAAACAGATTGAAAAGAATAAGTTCTTTATACCAAATAAAGTAATTGATACAAGTTTAATAGATAAATATTATACTTCTCGAAATGCGATAGTTGAAAATTCTAAAATATATAGACCTACAAATGAGCTTCTTTATAATAGTCCGTTTTTAGTGATTAAAGAGGGTCAAAAAGAAAAAGAATATTGCTCAAGTATAATAGATTTTGATTGTTATCACATGAGTTATAGCATAGTAAATAGCAATATAAATATTCTAAAGGTGTTATCCGCTTTTATTAATTCTATTTTTTCTAATTATTACCTTTCATTAAGTTCGTCTTCTTGGGGTATTGAAAGAGAAAGAGTTCAATCAAATGAAATGCTAGAACTTCCTGCAATTATTGAAGATATTGAAATAAAAAATATTACTAAGATTTCTTCGAAAATTGATAAAATTATCGAGATAAAAAAATCAGACAGATTTAATCAAGACACCTCATATTTAGAAAAACAAATTGATCAAATCATTTATAATGACATTTTAAAACTAACAAAAGACGAGCAAATAATAATTCAAGATACTTTGGATTATAGTATAGATTTATTTGAAAAACAAGAAAAATCTAAAGCTGTTTTACCTGTTAATGATATTAATGTTTATTCAAAAAGAGTGACCAAAGAACTCAATGAATGGCTTGAAGATATTGAATTAAAAGTTTCCGCAACTCATTATTTTATTGATCGAAATTGTCCTTTGTATTTAGTGAAATTGTCTTTTGGAAATCAACAAAATGAAATAAAAGATTCAAAAGAAAATATTTATAATGAACTTAAAAAACTAGATAAAAAACTTTGGAATGAAGAAGAGCAGAATCTTTATTTTAGAAAAAAAGTAAATTATTTTGATGGTGACGATGTTTATATCATAAAGCCTAACCAAAGACGTTTTTGGTCTGAAACTGCTGCTATGGAAGATAGTAAAACTTTATTGGTCGAAATTCTTAATATGAAAGAGTAATGGCAGGTAAATTAAACATTAATACTTTCAAAAAAATCAAGAACATTTTTTTCTCAAATTGTACTTCTCTTCTAATTGAAGCTTATCATACTTCAAAATCAAATGAAGTAATATTTCAAGATTTTGATGAAAATGACATTACAGCAATTCTTCACCATTATATTGATGTAAATCCGAAAAGAAAAATTTTAGAAATTTCTACCAATATTGAACATCATATTTTTAATAATACAAAGAAATATTCAAAAAAGTTTGCTTCAAAATTTGCAAGAATTGACTTGAGGTTTTCAACTTTTTGGAAAAGAGAAGAATATATTTATTTCATAGAAGCTAAGAATTTAAAATCAAGTGATTCTGGACTTAAAAGAAGATATATAAATACGGGTATTGATAATTTTCTTAAAGGTGGAAAATATGAAAATTGTGATGGTTTATTGGTAGGATATATATTAGAAGGAACAAAACTTGAGTGTGTAAAAGGAATAAATAATTTACTTGAAAAAGACAACAGAAATGATTTAATAATAATTCCTCAATCATTTCATAATTTTGATTTTTATCTTTCTTCTCATGAAGAAAGACTTCTTACTCATGCTTTTTTAGAATATTTTAATTAATTCTAATCCCTAACAAACTCAACCTTTCTCTTAATCTCATTTCCAAATTCATCAACTACGGTAATGAAATGAAAACCTGTTTTAGCATCTATTTGCATTTCATGAAAAGTTTGGGTTGTACCTTTATAAACATCATCTACATACCAATACAATTTGGCTTCTCTATTAGAATGAGCCACTTTTAAAATTACAGATTGAATCTTGCTATTAAAATCCTTAGCCAAAAAAATTTTACTATTAGTTTTTGGGTAAATAAAATCCATAGATGCTAGTTGCGTTTGCTGACAATCTTCTCTAAATGGCGGCAATGGCAAATAATCTATATGTAAACTTTTGTAATACCATTCCATAACTGGTGGCAATACAAACCATTTTTTGGAAATAATATTATCTACATCTTCGCAACTGCTATTTACTCTATATTGTTCTAATTTATCTAAATGAATTAATTTATGATACGGACAAATACTTGTTTTTTTGCCTTTTCTAGGAATTAATTGTTTGGTTTTTGGGCAATCATCTTGAGCTAAATGGCCACTTTTTGTACAAACATCAACTTCTTCTAAATCATTTAATGGTGCCGAAAAAAAAGATTTTCTTGGTAGTAAATTAAAAACATCAAATAAAATTGGTGCAGCACTTTCAACTCCTGTAAGTTGTGGTCTTCCTTCGCCAGAAGCATTGCCAACCCAAACGCCAATTACATATCTAGAATTAGTTCCAATTGCCCATGCATCTCGATTGCCAAAACTAGTTCCGGTTTTCCAAGCAATTTCTAATGATGAATCATAAAATTTCCAAGCTTCATCGCCTTCTGGTCGATTAACTTCTTTCATGGCATTGTAAGTTAAATATATAGAACCAGCACCAAGAATGGTTTTTTGAAAACTAGCATCGCCATAATCTTGTTGGAAATTATTTTTATAATTCAATTCAACAAATTCTTTATTTCTGTATTTTCCTTTGGATGTGTTGAAATAGTTAATAGTAGATGATAAATTGGCATAGGTTCTACACAAATCCCAAAGATTACATTCTGCACCACCAAGAATTAATGATAAGCCATAATGATCTGGATGTTTATTAATGTTCTTGAGTTGAAATTGTTGTAGTAATTCATAAAAATTATTCACACCATGTTCTTGCAACATCAATACTGCAGGAATATTTAAAGATCGCGACAAAGCACGTTGAGCTGGAACTGCACCATCAAAAGTTAAATTAAAGTTTTCGGGTGCATAACCTGAAATTTGGGTTGGAATATCAGCAACTAAAGCGTTTGGTAAAATTTCGCCATCATCAAGCATTGATGCATATAATAATGGTTTCAAAATACTTCCGGTACTTCTCGGAGCACCAATAATATCAACATCTTTGTTGTGTTCTTTATCGGTTGGAGAATTGCCAATATAGCTCACAATATTTCGATTTTGAACATCAATTACCATAATCGCCAAGTTGTGAACTTCGTTTTGCTTGTATTGATTGTAATAATAATTTGCAATTTGGTTTACTCTATTTTGTAATGAAATATCTATTGTTGTTATAATTCGTTTTCCTTCGTTTGTTTTTGCAATTCGTTGTAATAAATGTGGTGCAATTTGAGGTAAATCATATGGTTTTTGAGGCAATGGTTCGTCAATTGACAATTGGTAAGTTAATTTGTCAATGATTTTTTCGTTTAATAATTTCAATAAAAGAGCATTGCGTTTTTTAAGTAATTTTTGTTGATTTTTACCTGGATAAATTAAACTTGGAGCATTTGGTAAAACTGCCAAAGTAGCACTTTCTGCCCAAGATAATTGGTGTGATTGCACGCCAAAATATCGCCATGAAGCCATTTCTAAACCTACAACATTTCCTCCAAAAGGTGCATGTGCTGCATATAATTCTACTATTTTTTCTTTAGAATGACGAAATTCTAAACGAGTAGCAAGAATTATTTCTATTAGTTTTTCAAAGTAGCTTCGTTTTTTATTTTTTCTTGATAAACGAATTACTTGTTGGGTAATAGTGCTTCCGCCACGAACTATTTTTCCGGCGCTTCTGTTCTGTTGAATAGCTTTTACCATAGCAATAGGATTAAACCCAAAATGATAATAAAAATGTTCATCCTCAAAATAGACAATACATTTTTTAAATTTATCTGGAATACTATCATTGGCAGGAAAACGCCATTGACCATCACGAGCAATTTTAGCAGCAAGTAATTCACCATGATTACTTTCGATTACTGTTGCATATGGAGTTTCAAAAAGTGTTCTTGGCAATGAAAAATAGTAAACCACAAGAAGAATAAATGCTATTGCAGACTTCTTTTTGTTGGCTTTGATGTATTTTAAAATTTTCCTAACCAGTTTTTTTAACCTGTTAGGTATATCTGAAATAATAGACATTTATTTTTTTATTATCCTATCAGGTTTTTGGAACTGTTAGGTATTTCTTATTTTAAATTTAATTTTTAAGATACCAAACAGGTTTGAAAAAAACTATTAGGAAATGAAAATTTACTTCACCACTTCAACCCATTGACCTTTAGTTCGTGCTAAAAACTCATTATCATACATGGCTTCACATTGTAAGCCAGGAAGATAATAATTCCCTAAATAGGATGCGTTTAACAAGATTTTGAAAACTCTAGTTTCGTTTGCTTTTAAACTAAAATAGTAATTTGCTCTGTCGTCACGAATGTCAATATAATCAGCAACATTGTTGGTTGCGTCACCAAAATCGGTGTATCGTGTATTTACAATTTCAAAACCAGAAGGTAAAATTTGAGAAAGTGCAACATTTTCAACACGTTCATTTTTAGTATTAGTAAGTTTTACTTCGGCTATAAATTCTGTTCCTTGAGCAATTTTTGTTACAGATATTGGGTTTCCTTTTCGGTCTTTAAAAACAACATTTGACCTAAGATTATTTTGAACAACTTGTTCTTTTCCAACAGGAAGAATTCCGCTGTTTAAAACCCTAACATATAATGTATTGTTCTTATTGTTTTTTATTGTAACCGAATTTTTGCCAGATTTCAAAACTAAATTTCTTTCAGAAACTGTTTTATTTGTATTAATAATTTGTGATTTCCCACCATTTAAATATTGAATTGAAACACCTTTACTACCATTATTTTGAGTAAATTTAGACATTGCATACAAACTATAAGCTGTAGTTTGTGTACTCATCCATTGATTGCTTGAAAGATTTTTAGCCAATTTTGTTGCCATAGAAAACGCTTTTGGTTTTTGCCCTAATAAAATTAAAGTTTCCAAAGCCATTGCTCTATTTCTTTCGTTTGAACCATAATAATAGTAATAACCATTTTCATTTTGTTCATCAATTATAGATTTACTCAATAAAGATAATCCTGCCGAATTTTGCTTAATTATAGCATAAGTTGCAGCCAAACGCAATTTACTTTCGTTAGAAATACCAATAGTTTCGCGCAATCTATTCATCGAAGCTAAATCTGCCGAACCAGAAATTGCTAATGTATAAAGTCGATAAGCTTGTGCTAAATCGTTGCCATATTGTTTTTCATATCGCCATTGTTTAGCTATTTTTTGTTGATAAGAAATCCATTTAGATTTAAAATTAATGGGTAAAACATATCCTTTTTTCTCGGCTTCAATCAAAAAATGTCCAGCATAGGATGAACCCCAATCATCGGCATCGGGATTGCCTTGCCAGTATGAAAATCCGCCATTTGGTAATTGAAAGTTTCCTAATTTTTGAATTCCAGCCGTAACATTTTTTTGAATATTTTGTTTTCTTGTAACGTCTAAATCCATAACATCATTTAAGTATAATTGTGGAAAAACAGATGATGTAGTTTGTTCAACACAACCATGCGGATATTGAATTAAATAATCCAATCGGCGACTAAAATCTATTGTTGGAGAAGAGGAAACTTCCATTTTAGATTTATTACTTCCTGTTACACCAAATAAATCCCAAGATATAGTTTTAGAACTATTGGGTTCAATTACAATATCAGTAAATGTAGTTGTAATTGGATTTGGATTCATTACATCAACTTCTACATCATAAACTGATTTTTCAGTGCCAGATGTAGCAATAATTTGAACTTTACCCAATCCAGTTATACTTCCAACTTCTAAATTAAAATAAGCCATTTTCTCGTCTGGTTCAGTAAATGAAACTATTTGACTCGCTTTTCCTACAACTCTAACTGCATTGTTGGTTTTTATTTGAAGTGTTACATTTTTAATATTTTTTTCTGTAGCAAATAATGTTACTGGAATCGTTACTTTTTCTGAAGGAGAAATTTTTCTAGGTAACGAAGCCAAAACCATCAACGGACTTTTTACTTGCGTAGCTTTTTCGGACATTCCATAAGCATTGGTTTTTGCATCGGCAGCAACAATCATTGTTCTAACTGAACCAATGTATTTTGGAAGTTTAATTGCTGTTGTTTTTGTTTCTCCTTTGCCCAATTCAAATGGTCCAAAATACATGACAACTGGTTTAAAACGATTGGCTTTTTTGGCTTTTCCACCACCTAAATCTGCATCACCACCAATACTAAAAATTTGATTTACTTTTCCACCATAAGCTCCAATTACATCATCATATATATCCCAAGTTCTTACGCCTAATGCTTCACGAGTGTAAAAATTATCCCAAGCATTTGGTGTTTTAAAACGTGTTAAATCTAATAAACCTTCATCAACAACAGCAATAGTATAAGTCATTTTTTTGCCTTGTTTTTCTGAAACTTTTACGTTAACAGTTTGCTCTGGACGAAGCACATCTGGCATAGAAATTTGTGGTTCTAGAACTGTATTTTTATCTACAACTTCTATAGGAACAATTCCATACATTCTTATTGGCGAATCATTTTTAGTAGAAGCATGAGGTTGTAAAAGAGTAATATTAATATAAACATTTGGCGCCATTTCTTCTGTAATAGGTAACTCTAGTGATGTTTCTCCTTTTTTGGTTTTTACCCATAAAGTTTTAACAACTTTTGTTCCGTTTTCGATAGAAATTAATGCTCTTCCGCCTTCACTTGACGGAAAGAAAACTTTGGCTTTTTCTCCAACAGCATATTTTGTTTTGTCTGTAGAAAAACGCAGCATGTTAGCCGATTTACCATCGCTATTTTTAGATTTTGCAGACCAATATGGCATGTCAATATAAACTTTTGTCCCAGTTGCATGACCATCTGTTGGATCAGAAACACGAACTAAATAATTTCCCCATTCATCATCTGTTACAGAAAAAGCTATACTTCCTTTTCCAGATGCATTGGTGTTTATTTTAAAATTTTTGTAAGCTATTGTTGAAGTTGATGAACTATAATTAGATAAATTATCATTAGATGCATCCCACCACCAACGAGATTCTAATTTGTAAACACGAACATCTATATTCTGAACAGCTTTTGGCATGCCATTTTCATTAACAGTAACTATGTCAAAACGATTATTTTTACTAGTTTCTAACATTCCATAACGGTTTGGTTCTGGCTCTTTTACACCAACATAGGTTTTGTATGGAGAATATGAAGTTAAAGCAACGTCGGTACTAACATCGCCACCATTTTCATATACTTTTGTAATGAATGCTGCACGTAACATTCCTGGTGCTTGACCTTGTAATGTTGGTTTTATTGGTATTGAAGCGCGACCATTTGCATCAACTTTACCAGAAAAAATATTTATTTCTTCAGTAGAAAAACTTCGAGTTGGATCATCAAAAATATATTTATCAAATCCTTTAAAAGTTGTTACTTGTTGTGAAAATTTAGCTTGAACTTCGGTTTTTAAATCTTTCGCAATTGCACCATGAAGCCATAAAACTTGAATGTTATTTAAGTTGGTTTTACTTGTAGAAAGAATAGCATCATTAAAACTATTTTTAATTTTTAATCGATTAGGTTTAATGGTTTCTATTTTTAAATTTTTATAAAAACGTGCTCCACCAATACTCACAACCGCTTCCCAATTTCCTGTTGGCGCACTTGATTGAGTTGGTACAACAAATTTATAATGGTTTAAATCATTTAATTTTTGAACCGTTTGGTAAGTGGTTTTTCCGTTAGGATCGTTTATTTTTAATTTTATAGGATGTGTTGCTGGAAGTTTATTGGCATTGTCATTTAATATAAAAGATATAAACAAAGTATCGCCAGGTCGCCAAACTCCACGTTCTCCATATAAATAACCTTTTAAACCTTTTTGTAAAGTTTCTCCAGAAACATCAAAATTACTCACAGACAATGACAATTCATCATCTAGTTTTACATAAGTACTTTGTTTTCCTTGTGTTACAATTGCAAAGTAGGCATATTTTTCTAATTCAAATGAAACCATTCCGTCGCCATCGGTAGTTGAAGTTGCAATTTTTTGTTGCTGATAATTGTATAAATCTACTGTTGCGCCAGAAATTGCTTCAGTTGAAACAATATCACTTACTGCAATAATTACCGATTTATCTGTTCCTCTTTTGGCAATTACACCCAAATCGGTTGCGAGTATATTGGTTCCAACTGTTGTATTGTTATAATAATAATAGTCTGTGCATGGATCTAAACTTTCTCTATAATCTGAATCTTCGTCATAATAATAGTAGTCGTTATCATAATCACTATAATTTACATCATCTTCATTTTCTGGTTCATCGTCTTGATTCTCTTCGTCTTGATTTTGTGCAGTTGTACCACATTTATAAAGAGAATATTTCTTTTTAAATGAAAATTCTACTCGATAAATTGCGCCTGGTTCTGGATTTATTATTTTAGAAATATCTAATGCATAAGTATTCCATTTACTGTAATCGAGAAGATTATTTTGTTTTAATTCTATTGTTGATTTGGCAATTGCTTGACTAACTTGTTTTAAATTTCGTGTTCCGTTTAATTCATTGTCTTGCAAAAATTGCATGATGTTGTTTTTGTAAATTTTATAAACTTTAACATCAACAGCATTTATATTAGCAGCTTCAAAATTTATTTTTAAGTTATTAGAACTTGGTAAAATGGTTCCGCTCTTTAGAAAATTTACACCAGGTTTTACTTGATCAAACTGTATTTTTTCGGAATAATTATTTTTCATTTTAAAACCATCTATGCTTTCTATTCCTTGAAAAACTTCAATTAGTTTGCTTCCAGAAAAAGATTGTTCTATAGAAGTTGATTGTTCTTCAACAGCTTCGGCATAAGTAACAGCCACAGTTGAATCTACAGCCACAGAAGCTGTATCAACGGTAACCATTGCCGAGTCTACAACTTCGGCAGCTATTGCAACCGCATCGTTTGTTGTAGCTTTGTCAACCTTAGAATTTGTGGCTTCGTTGCTAAAAAACACTTTTAAAACGTTGCCCATTGTAGCAAATTTTAAATTATTTGTATTTTCAATTGCTATTAAACCTTTAAAATCTTGATCTTTTTTTAATGGATCAGAAAAATTAATTAATATTGATTGATTGTTAGCATCGCCAACTTCAATTTTCATTACTTTAAATTGGTTTTTCCCAGGAATTGGAAATTTTACACTTCCTTTTTGGTCAATATCAACATCGTCGCCATCCCAAACAATATCAATTTCGCTATCGCTTTCAAATCGCTGAATACTGTCAATCATAAACTTAAACTCGGTTGGCGAACTTGTTGCTTTATCGAATTTTATTTTTAAATTTTTATTGTTTTGTGATGCTTCTATTAGTTTTTGTGCTTCTTCAAATGATAAATTATCGGCTGTTTTTATAGTTCCGTTTAAATAATATAAATCTTTATTATAGGATTGTAAATCTTGAGTATTTACTATAAAATCTTGTTTAATTGTTTTTACAGAAAATTTAAAATCTGATAATTCCTTAGGAACTTTATTGGTAATTTTTGAAAGTTTTAAAGTAATTTGATACAGTGTATTCTGATCTAATTTGTCTTTTGGAATAAAGGCAATTGTATTACTAGAAAGTGCAACTACTTTACCACTAACGCTTGGCGAGATATCAAAATAATCATCATCCAATTCTTGGTTTGGTTTCCAATCACTTTTATTAAAAGATAATTGCACTCTAAAGTCGGAGCTGACCGATACAAAACCAGAAGAAAAACTCGATATATAATCTTTATATAATGAAAAATCGGAATCAAAATCGGATGCCGATTTTTTGGAACAAGAAAACAAAACAAAGAACGCTAAAAAAACACCGATTAACTTACTGGTTTTCATTTTAATAAAGATTATTGGTTAGAACTTTTTTTCTTGAATAAATGTAAAATTAACACTTCTCAATTAATAGCATAACTAATAAAGTGTTCCAATTATTGTAGTAAATGTAAAATATTTTTTTGGACTATTTTTCTTGTAAAATAAGTAATCTTTTTACTTCCTTTTTTCGGCAAAAAAACGCTTAACTATACTTGAACATTCGTTGGCTAAAACTCCTTGAATTAGCTCGGTTTTTGGATGTAATTTTGTTCCTAAATTTAAAAAACCACGTTGTTCATCTCTTGCTCCAAAAACAATTTTAGATATTTGACTCCAGTACAAAGCACCAGCACACATTTGGCAAGGTTCAAGAGTTACGTAAAGAGTACAATTTTTTAAATATTTTCCACCAAGAAAATTTGCAGCAGCAGTTATACTTTGCATTTCGGCATGGGCTGTGACATCGTTTAATAATTCGGTAAGATTATGACTTTTTGCAATTATTTTATTATCGATTACAATTATTGCACCTATTGGAATTTCATCTTTATCGAAAGCTGTTTCTGCTTCTTGCAACGCTTTTTTCATGAAGTATTCGTGGGTGAAAATGTTTTCCATAGAACAAAAATAGGAATTCAATTCGTACATTTGCTACATGACAGAAAAATTACTTCAACATATCAATAATCCAACCGATTTAAGAAAATTAGAAGCAAAACAATTGCCTCAATTGGCAAAAGAATTGCGTGATTTTATTATTGAAATTGTTTCTGTAAAAGAAGGTCATCTTGGTGCATCACTTGGTGTTGTTGAACTAACAATTGCACTTCATTATGTATTTGACACACCAAACGATTTATTGGTTTGGGATGTTGGTCATCAAGCGTATGGGCATAAAATTTTAACAGAAAGAAAAGATACTTTTCATACGAATCGTCAACTTGGAGGAATTTCTGGATTTCCAAAACGTAGCGAAAGTATTTATGATACTTTTGGTGTTGGTCATTCGTCAACTTCAATTTCTGCGGCTTTGGGAATGGCAATCTCATCTCAGTTAAATGGAGAAAATAAACATCATATTGCTGTTATTGGCGACGCTTCAATTGCAAGCGGAATGGCATTTGAAGGATTAAATCATGCAGGAGTTACCAATGCTAATTTATTGGTCATTTTAAACGACAATGCCATTGGAATTGATCCAAGTGTTGGTGCTTTGAAAAACTATTTGACATCTGTTAAAGAAGGAAAAAATCCGAAGCAGAATAATATGATTAAGTCTTTAAATTTTGATTATTCTGGACCAATTGATGGTCATGATATTTTTGCTGTCATTCAAGAATTAGAACGTTTAAAAAAAGTAAAAGGGCCAAAATTTCTTCATATAATTACTACCAAAGGAAAAGGATTACAACTTGCCGAAGAAGACCAAGTGAAATATCATGCACCAGGAAAATTTGACAAAACTACTGGTGAAATTCATATAAAACAAGAAGATGACTTAGCTCCAAAATTTCAAGATGTTTTTGGAATAACATTGGTAGAATTAGCTAAAAAAAATCCTAAAATAATAGGAATTACTCCAGCAATGCCAAGTGGAAGTTCAATGAAATTTATGATGGATGTTTTTCCAGAAAGAGCATTTGATGTGGGAATTGCAGAACAACATGCTGTTACACTTTCGGCAGGAATGGCAACTCAAGGTATGGTGGTTTTTTGCAATATTTATTCTACTTTTTTGCAACGTGCTTATGATCAAATAATTCATGATGTGGCTTTGCAAAATTTACCTGTAATTTTTTGTTTGGATAGAGCAGGATTGGTAGGAGAAGATGGTGCAACGCATCATGGAATTTTTGATATTGCTTATTTAAGATGTATTCCAAATATGATTATTTATGCTCCGAAAGATGAAATTGATTTACAAAATATACTTTATACAGCTTCGATAGGATTGAATAATCCAATTGCAATTCGTTATCCAAGAGGAAGAGGAAAAATTCCAAATTTTAAAGTTTTAAATTCCAAATTTCAAAAAATAGAAATTGGAAAAGCACATTTATTAAAATCTGGAACAAAAACTGCAATTTTATCTACCGGATTTATTGGTAATAATGCGAGTTTGGCGTTGAATGAAATTTCTAATTCAAGTGAAATTGCTCATTATGATTTTGGATTTATAAAACCTTTGGATGAAAATTTGTTGCACCAAATTTTTAAATCATTTGAAACTATAATTACGCTTGAAGACGGAACAAAAAAAGGTGGTTTTGGTAGTTCAATAATAGAATTTGCATCCGAAAATAATTATAAATCAAACATTAAAACACTAGGAATTCCAGATAAATTTATTGAACATGGAACAGTAGATGAGTTACAAAAGATTTGTAAAATTGATGTTGAAAGTTTGAAATTACTTTTTTCAAAAATATAAAAAAAACGCCTCAATTTCTTGAGACGTCCCATGTTTAAAAATCTTCAATATTAATTATAATCCTTTGTTTTTATTATCACGCAACCAATATTTTACTCTTTTTACTAAGTAAAACATTACTGGAACCATTACTAGAGTTAAAACTGTTGCATAGGTTAACCCAAAAATAATTGTCCAAGCCAATGGTCCCCAAAACATTACATTATCTCCACCAATAAAAACATGTGGATTTAAATCGGTAACTAATGAGAAAAAGTCAAAGTTTAACCCAATTGCTAAAGGAATTAATCCTAAAACAGCGGTTAATGCTGTTAATAATACTGGTCGTAACCTTGATTTTCCAGAATCGATAATAACCTCTTTTATTTGCTCTAGCGATAAATCATCATGACTTTGTAAATTATTATCGGCTACTTTTTTATCCATTAATAGCACAAAGAAATCCATTAATACAATTCCGTTTTTAACAACGATTCCAGCTAGCGAAATAATTCCCATCATGGTCATCAAAATAACAAAATCCATATTTGCAATTACATAGCCATAGAAAACACCACTAAAACTTAGTATAACGGTAAATAATATTACCATAGTTTTAGAAACCGAATTAAACTGCAATACAATAATAAGTGTAATTCCAGCTAATGCTAAAAACAAAGCATACATCAAGAAACTTTGGTTTTTTCCTTGTTCTTCTTGAACTCCAGAAAAAGAATAATTTACAGATTTAGGTAATTCATAACCGTTTAATTCTGTCTGAATTTTTTTAGTTATTTCGTCTCCATTAAAATTCGTCAACACATTAGAGTATATAGTCATTACTCGTTTATGGTTTTTTCGTTTAATTTGATTGTATGTCGTTGTTTTTTCAGTAGTTGAAACCGCCGAAATTGGTACCTGCATCATTTGACCATTGTTCTGGTTTCTAAAAGTTAACGATTGATTAAACAACACATTTTCGTTTTTGCGTTGATCATCTTGCATTCTCATTACAATATTATAATCGTCATCACCTTCTTTAAAAGTTGAAATTTCTTGTCCATAAACAGAACGACGTAAATTAAAACCCAACTGACCAGTAGAAACACCCAAACTTCCTGCATTTACTCTATCCACTTTTACTTCAAGTTCTGGACTTTCTTTGTTAACATCAATGCTTAATCGTTCAATTCCGGGAATATTTTTAGAATTGACAAATGCAATCATTTTATCTGCTTCTTTTAACATTAAGTCATAATCAGTTCCTGATAACTGAATACTAATTGGATAACCAGCTGGCGGACCATTTGCATCTTTTTCGACTGTAACTGTTGCACCAGCAATACCTTTTACTTTTGCTCTTATTTCTTCTAGAATATCAGATGTATTAATGCCGTTTCTATATTTAAATTCAGAGAAATTTACAGTTACTTTTCCTTTAAAAGGTGTTTCAGATGCCGAACCTGCATCAACATTTGGATTTCCTGCACCAACACCTACCTGAGAAACAATAGATTCTGCAAGAAAGTTTTCGTTGGTTTTTTCATCAATATATTTACTTAAAACTCCAATTACTTGTTTCTCTACAAAGGTTGTTGCTTTATTGGTTTTTGCAATATCTGTTCCTTGTGGATATTCGATATATACAATGGCTTGATTTGGAATGTTTTCAGGAAAAAACAATACTTTTCTTGGAAAAATACTTAATAAAACAAACGAGAAAATCAATAATCCAATGATTGTTCCTAAAGCCATCCAAGCTCTTTTTCCGATAAGAATTTTAGACAAGAAACGTTTGTATTTATCTTCCATTCTAGGAAAAAAGCTATGCTGAAAATCTTGTGTCCATTGGTATAATTTGATTTTATATAGCCACATTAATCCTAATGAAATTATTGCTAAATGTCCAATTGCTTTTGCAAATTTAGAATCATAAATATTTCCTAGAACTACAAATATTACTGCTATTACAGTAAAAATTATAGAATAAGTTTTTGCCGATTTTTTTGTTACATTTTTATCTTCAATATCCATTGAACCACCAGTCATGGCAGCATTTACAACCATTGCAACAAATAGTGAAGCCGAAAGTGTAACAGTTAATGTAATAGGAAAATATTTCATAAATTTTCCCATTGTTCCTGGCCACAATGCAAATGGTAAAAACGCCATAAGTGTTGTTGCGGTTGATGAAATTACTGGCCAAGCTATTTCGCCAATACCAATTTTAGAAGCATCCATTCTGTTCATGCCTTTTTTCATGTTAGCAAAAACGTTGTCTACAACTACAATTCCATCATCGACCAACATTCCTAATCCCATTACTAAACCAAAAAGCACCATCGTGTTTAATGTTAATCCAAAGGCAGAAAGTATACTAAAAGCCATTAACATTGATAACGGAATTGCTGCTCCAACAAATAATGAATTTCGTAATCCCATGGTAAACATAAGTACAATCATTACTAGAATAATTCCAAAAATAATATGGTTTGAAAGCTCATCTACTTGATGTTCAACTCTTGATGATTGATCGTTTGTTAATGCAAGTTTTAAGTTTGAAGGCAAATAAGATTGTTTAGCTTCTTCAATTTTTTCTTTAACTTGATCAATTGCCGAAATCATGTTTTGGTTAGAACGTTTTTTAACATTTAGCATTACAACTTCAGTTCCTTTTTCGCGTGCATAAGTTGTTTTTTCTTTTTCTTTAAAACTTACAACTGCAATGTCTTTAAGATAAACTGTTCCGCCATAAGATTTTACGATTACGTTTTCTAATTCTTTTGGATCTTTAATTTCGCCAACAATTCTAATGTTATTTCTTGAACCTTGTGATATTAAATTTCCGCCAGAAAGCGTCATGTTTTCATATTTTACTGCATTCTGAATTTCGTCAAACGATACTTGCGCAGCAGTCATTTTAAAAATATCTACAGCAATTTCAACTTCTTTATCGTCTACGCCAAGAATATCTACTTTTTTTACTTCGGCAATTTCTTCAATATCGTCTTGAAGTAATTCGCCATATTTTTTAAGTTGTTGCGTTGTGTAATTTCCTTGAAGATTAATATTTAAAATAGGAACTTCTTCTGATATGTTTAATTCAAAAACACTTGGCTCAACTTTACTGCCGTTATCTAAATTTGGCCAATCGGTGTCTGCCTTTACATTATCAACTTTATCTTTTACTTTTTGTTTAGCTTCTTCAATTGAAACATCATCAGAAAACTCTACTATTATCATTCCGTAATCCTGAAATGAATTAGAAGTAATTTTATCTACACCACTTATGTTTTTTATATCCTTTTCTAATGGTTTAATAATCAATTTTTCTACATCTTCGGCTGAGTTTCCAGGAAAAACAGATGAGATATAAACTTTATTTTCTATAATTTCTGGAAAATCTTCTCTTGGCATTGTTACATAAGCAATTAAGCCAGTTACAACTATAAGTAATGTAACAATATAAACCGTAACACGATTTTCTACTGCCCAATTTGATATTCCGAATTCTTTATTTTTGTGTGACATAATGATTTGTTTCAAGTTTCAAGTTTCAAGTTTCAGCGTTCTAAAAACAACTTAAACTAGAAACAATTATTTTTTAGAAATTTAACTTCATACCTTCAGAAATTGTATTTACACCTTCAGTTACAATAATATCATCAGTAGATAATCCGCTTTCAATTTCGGTAACATTATCAGATGATTTTCCAACTGTAACTAATACTTTTTTAGCAATACCAGTTTTTCCGTTTACATTGGTTGCTGTAAATACAAATTTATTACCTTCACCATCTTCTTGTACAACATTTGTTGGAACTATAATTGCTTTTGGATTAGAATAATCAATAACTTTTAGCTTTGCAACTTGGTTTGGGCGCAATAAATTATCTGGGTTTGGAACACTAACTTCAATACCAAAACTTCGGTTATCTGGATTTATATAATTACCAACTTGGCGAACTCTACCTTTATATGTTTTTCCTAATGATGTTAAGAAAACATCTACTTCGGTTCCAACCTTTAATTTGCCAATATAAGTTTCTGGAACATTTGTAGAAACATACATATTAGATAAATTTAAAATTCTCATTAATCCTTGTGGACTTGCAGAAACTACTTGTCCTCTTTCTACAAAAACTTCGTCGATTGTACCTGTAAATGGTGCGCGAATTAATGTTTTAGATAATTGAGCTCTCATTTGAGAAACCGATTTTTGAGCAGAAATCATTTGTGTTTGTGCTTGTAAATATTGAATTTCTGAACCAATTTTTTGATTCCAAAGATTTTTTTGTCTTTCAAAAGTTGTTTTTGCCAAAGCATATTGATTTTCTATGCTAGCCAATTGTTGACTCATTCCGCCATCATCAACACGACCAAGAACTTGTCCTTTAGAAACGCGTTGACCTGATTTTACATTTAAGGAAACTAAAGTTCCAGGAATTTCTGGTTGCACCAAAATGTTTTGTTTGGTATCTACATTTCCTTGAATTTCTAAATAATGATTGAAAACTGTATCTTTTACAACCATTGTAGAAACTAATGCTTCACTAGTTTTTTTAACATCTAACGTAGCTAAGGCATTGTCAATTTTGGCAATATCAGCTTGTAATGTAGCTTTTTTGGTTTGTAATTCTTTTACATTTCTTGCTGAAATTAAAGAATCTATCGATTGATTGTTTTCTTTTTTTTCACAAGAAAAAAGTAAAATTGAAACGGTTAAAAGTGTTATTATTTTTTTCATATTTATATAGATTGTGTTTGTTTTTATTTTGAAATTATTTTTTCTAAAGTTGCTTTTTTATTGATTACATCAACCATCGTTTGCAAGAAATTTTGTTGAGAAGTATACAATTGTCGTTGCGCTTCTGTAAAATCAAAACTGCTTGAAAGTCCTTCTCTAAACTTGATTTGTTGTTTATATTCTATTCGTTCTGCAAGTTTTAAACTTTCTTTAGAACTGTTGTATTGTTCAATGCTAAATTCATAATCGCTTTTGGCGTTTTGATATTGCAATTTCAATTGCTCTTCGGCTTGTGTAAGTAAGGTTTTGGCTTTATCTAATTCAATTTTGGCTTGTTGAGTTTTTGCACTTCTTGCAAAACTGCTAAATATTGGAATATTTAAATTCACTCCCAGATTAGAATAATTAAACCATCGTTGGTCTGAATTTAAGAATGTAAAAGTGTCGCTAAAAGAATTATAACCAAAATTTACAGCTGCACTAAGTGTTGGTAAAGCTTTGCTCTTTTGAAGTTTTAACTCTAGAGTTCTTTGGTCAACAAAATTGTTTGAAATAGCATAATTAATATTATTTTTCACATTAAAATCGGTTGCAGATAAAGCTAAATCCATATTGTTTATAGCAAGATTATCTAGCTTGTCAGTAATTATTAAATCATCTTCGAGGTTGACGCCTAAATTAATTTTTAGCATTTTTAAACTAATTTCTTTTAATCTATTGATATAATTTAAATTGCTTTTTACACTTGTTAAAGTAATTTTTAGTTGTTCTACATTTTCTTCTTCTATAAAACCATTTTTGTAAATTTCGTTGGTTTCAAAAACTGTTTTTTCTAGAATTGTTTTATTTTTTTCTAAAATCAATGCGTTTTCATTTGCCAAAAGTACACTGCCATATGAGTTGATAATCATTTCTCTAACATCGGTATCGGTTTTCTTTTTATAGTTTTTATAAAATTCCAAATAAGTTTTAGATGCTTGTAATGCAACAATATATGAACCATCGAACAACAATTGAGACAAAGTTAAACTACTGTTTACATTGTGTTTTGTGCCAAAAGTCACTTCTGCAAATTCACCAGGAGTTCCTCCAAAAATTTCGGCAGGAATTAAAGATGTTTGTTGCTTAAAATTATTTTGATAGCTTATAAGTCCATTTATTTGAGGCAAACCCATTGCCGTAGTTTCCCATTTTTTTTGTTTAGCAATTTCAATATCTCTACCAGCATTTATAGCTTGATAATTATTTTGAATTGCATGATCAATTGCTTGTTGTAAAGAAAAAGAATAAGATTGTTTTGGCTTTTCTTGAGCTTTTGCAAAAACAGCAAATAGCATAAATGTAATTAAAGATATTTTTTTCATTGATTATATATTTGGTTGTTCAAGTTGTTTTTCTAATTCTATAATTCCTTTTGGTGTAGCAATTGCTCTTGTGTGATATTCTAGTGCGTGATATTCTAAATGATGAACTTCTTTTTCAGAACTTGTAGTTTCGTTGATACTGAAAATTAAAGTATAATAAAATTTTACACAAGTTTCAATATTAACATGCTCTCTATATAAACCTTGATGAATTCCTTTTTGAATATTTTGTATAAAAAGCTTGTTGCAATCATCTATTTCACGACCCATAAACTGATTGTGAATTTCGGGATAATGCTTTTTTAATTGATATAATGGCGAAGTGTCTAATGAGTTAAACATTTCTTTAAACATTTTTCTTATTATAAAGTTTTCTTCTATTGCATTGTGATTTTCGGCAACAATAGAGTTAATTGTTTGATGAATTTTTTCGTGAACCATCATTGTTCCTTCGGTTATAAGCAATTCTTTATTGTCGAAATATTTATATATAGTTTTTTTTGAAATTCCCATTTCGGTGGCAATATCATTCATAGTAACGCTTTTGAAACCTAATTTCAAGAACATTTCAGTGGATTTAGATATGATTTTAAATTTCATTAATTGTAATTTTTTTTGAAAATAGTAACATACGATATTCAATAATTTTGAGTGCAAATATAGAATAGAAACTTTAGACACCAAAAAAGTTTCCATAGTATTTACATAAATTTAACATAAGAAAAAGTTTCGGGTTTAAAGTTTCAGGTTTTTTGACTTACTTTGTACAACCTGAAACTTTAAACTTTAAACTCAGAATTAATGCAAGCAATCTCTCATTACCAAGAATTAATATCCAATTATTTTGATGATTTAGAATTAGTAAAAGAGCCAAAAAATCTTTACAACCCAATTCAATATATTTTATCGCTTGGAGGAAAAAGAATGAGACCAATATTAACATTAATGACAACCGAAGTCTTTGATGTTGATGCGAAAAAAGCAATTCCGGCAGCAACAGCTATTGAGGTTTTTCATAATTTTTCGTTAGTTCATGATGATATAATGGATGATGCACCACTACGAAGAGGAAACGAAACTGTTCACGAAAAATGGGATGTCAATACTGCAATTTTATCTGGTGATGCTATGCTTATTTTGGCTTATCAACATTTTGAAGAATATGAACCAAAAGTGTTTCGAGATTTGGCAAAATTATTTAGTAAAACTGCATTAGAAGTTTGCGAAGGACAGCAATATGATGTAGATTTTGAAACTAGAGATGATGTAACCATTACTGAATATTTAAAAATGATTCAATATAAAACTGCAGTTTTGGTTGGTGCAGCCATGAAAATGGGAGCAATTGTTGCCGAAACATCAGAAGAAAATGCCAATTTAATTTATGATTTTGGATTAAATCTAGGAATTGCTTTTCAGTTACAAGATGATTATTTAGATGCTTTTGGTAATCCAGAAACTTTTGGTAAACAAGTTGGCGGCGATATTATTGAAAATAAAAAAACCTATTTATATTTAAAAGCAATTGAATTTGCAAAACCCAACGAAAAAGACCAATTATTACATTTATTTTCTGTTCAGCCAAATGAAAGCACAGATAAAATAAATTCTGTAAAAGAAATTTTTAATACAACTGGCGCTTCACTAGAGACACAAAAAGCAATTCAAGTATATACTTTTAAAGCTTTTGAAACCTTAGAAAAAATGAAAATCAATGATGATAAAAAGTCAATGTTGAAGGTTTTTGGCGAAAAATTAATGAGTAGAAATGTTTAAAATGACAATTTCAATCTCAAAAATCAATCTCAAAAATTGACATTGAAATTAAAAAATATGTATATAGCACCAAATACAATTGAAAATTTACTTTCTGAAGCAGAAAAAGAAAGTTTATATCTAAAATTAATTGAACAAATTAATAAAGATTTTAATTTAGCCAATGAGCCAATAGATTTTCATCTCAGTATAAAACCAGATGAATTAAAAGTTCAATTACACGAAAAAGTATATAAATTAATTCAATATAAATTTGCCGAATATTTAAATCTTCTTTATATTATTGATGTTTCAGAAGATCAAATAAAAAAACTTGATGGTTCAGATATTTCTGAACTCGCCGAGCAAGTTGCCTTTTTAATTCTTAAGCGCGAATGGATGAAAGTTTGGTTTAGAAAAAACTATTAATACTCTATTTAACAAATATTTACATATTAAATTTAAATTTATTTTGTAAATTTGATATTCATTTTAAGTTTATTTTATTATTTAATATCTTAAATTATGGAAATCAAACAAATAATAGACAAACCATTTTTTCTTTTATTTTTTAGAAAAAACAGCAAAATTTTATCGCTATTAACTCTATTTGCATTTTTAAACCTACTATTTTCTTGTTCTTATTATAAATCTCGTCCAATGGCGACAAAAAACGGCGATTTTTATAAAGATTATAACTCCATTAAAAAGAAAGAACGCTACATTATTTTACACTCTGGTAACGAATTATGGCATTTAAATAATGTTGTATTAAATCAAGACACTAAAGAAATTACGGCAACTTTAGATTCTGTTAATTATAGTCATTCATTATATCAGTTAAGCGCCAACAAAACATCAATGCGTTATAAAGCATCAAAATCTGATAAAACATTTGAAATTCATTTTTATATAAATGATGCTTTACAAAAAACAATGGGTTCTCAGGTTAGCATACCGTTTTCTAGTATAGTAAAAACTAATGTTTACCAAACAGATACAGGCAGAGTAATTTTTAGTGTTTTAGGATATACTGTTGGTGTTGCGGCATTTATACTAATTATTATTGCAGCAACAAAAAGTTCTTGCCCTTTTGTTTATATTAAAAATGGTGAAACCTATAATTTTGTTGGCGAATTATATCCAGGTGCAATTTTGCCAAACCTTATTCGAACTGATTATTTGCCGTTACAAGATTTTAATTCAATTGATAATGACTATGAGCTCAAAATTACAAACGAGTTATTAGAAATTCAACATACCGATTTGGCTCAGTTAGAAATAGTAAACCATCCATTAAATTGTTCGGTTTTATTAGATCAAAATGGCAATCAACATTCTATTTCTGAATTAAATTTCCCGACAGATGTTGTTATTGATGATTTTTCATCAGATATAAAACCAAGTTTAAAAAAAGATAATATTATATATGAATTTGATCGTCAAAAATCTCAAAACAACAATTGGAATACTATTATTTTAAAATTTAAAAATCAAAAATCAAAACAAGCTAAATTGGTGTTGACTGCAAAAAATTCGTTGTGGTTTGATCTTTTATACGGTAAATTCAACGAGCAATTTGGGTCGTATTTTAATAAATTTCAAAAAGAACAAAGCAAATCTCCGGCTGAAAAAAGCATAAAATGGAGAAACGAACAAGGCATTCCGTTATCGGTTTATATAAAAAACAATAATGAATGGGTTTTAATAGAAAAAATAAATCCTGTTGGTCCTTTGGCTTTTAGAGATTTGGTAATACCATTTAATTCTGAAAATATTGAAACTGAAAACATTGAAATAAAACTGGAATGTGGTTTTAAATTTTGGGAAGTTGATTATGCCGCGATAGATTTTACAAAAGATATTGATTTAGAAAAACAACAAATAAATCCATATTCTGCAATAGATAATTTAGGCAATAATGTAACCCATTTGTTAGACAAGGAAGATAATAATTTTTTAACACAACCTAATATTGGCGACGAAGTTGTATTGAAATACCATATTAATCCTCCAAAAAATGGCGAAAAACAATCTGTTTTCTTAAAAAACAGAGGTTACTATGAATACATTAGAAATTATAAAGGAATTCCAAATTTCTCAAAACTGAAAAAATTTAAATTAGAAGGCGCTCTTTCTAAATATTCAGAACAAGAATATAAAAAAATTATTGAAAATAAGAGTTTGAACGAAATAGTTTTTAGCCATGAATAGCCAAACATTATCTAATGATATTTCTACAATTCCTTTAATTATAAATGAAAATGTAGATAAAAATATATCCAAAAAAACAATAATTAATAAACAATCCTTAATTTCTGGTTTCAGAAAAAATTTAGCAGTGTTGTCTTTTCGCATAACAATTATTGGCATTGCCATTAAAAGCTATAATAATCCGTGGAATTGGATTTATGTGCCTTTAACGTTAATAAAATTAAGAAGAAAAAATTTGGGTCAACATTATTTAAAAAAATTGGCTTATGTTGATAATAGATATTATTGGGGACTTTATACTCCGGGTTGGAATGGAATTTCGTTCAAAAAATTTATTGCCGCCGAAATGAACCATGTCGTTCCTGTAAAACAAAAAGTAAACCGTTTTATTAACGCTTATGTAGCCATAACAAAAAAGTGTTCCCTGCAATGCGAACATTGTTACGAATGGGAAAACCTAAATAAAAAAGAGACGCTTTCGCCAACGCAACTAAAAAATATTGTTGCAAAAATTCAGGAAAAAGGTGTTAGCCAAATTCATTTTTCTGGAGGAGAACCACTTTTAAAAGTTGATTTATTGATTGATATTTTAAATAGCGCAAAAAAAGAAACCGATTTTTGGGTTCTAACTTCGGGTTTTAAATTAACATTTGATAATGCAAAAAAACTAAAAATGGCTGGATTAAATGGAGTTATGATAAGTTTAGATCATTTTAATGCAGAAAAACACAATCAGTTTCGAGGTTTTAAAGATGCCTATCTTTGGGTTGAAAATGGTGTAAAAAATGCCATAGACAATCAATTAGTCGTTGCTTTATCTCTATGTACCACAAAAGATTTCACCACTTTTGACAATCTCATTACTTATGCCAATCTGGCAAAAAAATTGGGAGTTTCTTTCATTCAAATATTAGAGCCAAAAGCTGTAGGTCATTATTCTGGAAAAGATGTTTCTTTATCCAGTGACCAAATTAATCTTTTAGAAAATTTTTATTTAGAGATGAATTACAATCCAAAATACAAAGATTATCCACTCATTAGTTATCATGGTTATTATCAAAGACAGCAAGGTTGTTACGCAGCTGGCAATAGAAGTTTATATATTGATACCGATGGAGATATAAACCCATGTCCATTTTGTCAATCAAAAACAGGAAATGTATTGGATGCAGATTTCGATAAATCGATATTAAAATTGCAAAATTTAGGATGTCATCAATTTAATTCAAATAGAAATTAAAAAAAACACCTAATTATGTTTTTCTTCAAAGAAAATAGCTGGTTGGCAGCAGCCATTATATTAATCTTTAGATATTTTATAATAGCTGGGATAGCTTATTTTGTTTTTTATATTTGGAAGAAAAACAAACTTTTTCATTTAAAAATCCAAGAGAAACTACCATCAACAAATCAATTAAAAAACGAAATTTTTTATTCGTTTCTTACTTTGCTAATATATAGTGGAACAAGTGGAATTGTATTATATTGGTATCAAATAGGAATGACAAAAATATATTTTGATATAAATGATTACGGAATATTATATCTAATATGTAGTATATTTATTATGATTGCAATTCATGACACTTATTTTTATTGGACACACAAATTAATGCACAGCTACAAATGGCTCTATAAATTTCATAAAATTCACCATCAATCTCACAATCCAACACCTTGGACTGCTTTTGCCTTTCATCCTGTTGAAGCTGTAATTTCTTTAGGAATAATTCCTTTGATTATTTTTATAATTCCAACACATCCTATAGCACTTTTATTATTCTTAACCTTCATGACTATTTATAATGTTTTAATACATTTAGGATATGAAATTTTTTCTAAAAAAGGAATTTTTCATCAAATTGGGAAATGGAAAAACACAACAACAAACCATGATTTACATCACGAAATTGGAGGTCGATTTAATTACGGTCTGTATTTTTCTATTTGGGATAGATTAATGAAAACCTTTAAAGAAAATTAACGCTACTTGATGTAAGTTTAGTTTAGAAATAGATATTAAAAACTAATATTTACATAAGGAATAATAGCACTAGAATAAACACTTTCGTCTTTTTTATACAATAAATTGTATTTTGCGCCAACTGATATTTTCTTTGTAACATTATATCCTGCACCAACAAACAATGCCGAATCCCAAAAACTTTTAGACGTTTTTACAGCATTAATTTCAGTTTCTGTTTTTACTCTCAATTGAGCAAATTCAAGAACCGTTTGTATAGTTTTACTTGGATTATAATAACCCAAAACATTTGCACCAAACGTTGTTGTGTTTTGTAAATTTTTTATGGCATTGTAACTGGCTTGCAAACCACTACCAAAAGATATTTTATCAGAAACTTTATAAGTTAAATTTGGAGATAAACTTATACTTGTTCCACCAACAAAGTTAAGACCAAAACCGCAACCAAATTTTAATTTTTTTTCTTTTGGTTTTATCGTATCTACAACAACCGTTTTTATAGTATCATTTTTAGATTGACAAAATGATTTTGTAGATAAAGAAAAGAAATATACTAAAATCAAAATAGGTAGAAATGTTTTTTTCATTTTGGGAAAATTTTAAATTAAAAAAGCAAATTAACTACAAATTAAAAATAAAACCTAACAAAAGGCATCAAAGCATCACCATAAACACCTTTGTCCTTGTCAAAAAGAAGATTATATCGTGCTCCAATAGTCACATTTTCTGCTCTGTAACCTGCGCCAAAAAATAAACCAGTATTCCAAAAATCTTGAGAATTATTAGAAGTACCATCAAAATCTAGATTCACTCTAAGTTGCTCTAATTCTACAGATAATTGAATTTCATCAATTGGATTTATTAATCCTATAACACTTGCACCATACATACTAGATGAATAAAAATTCTTTTGTTTTAAATAACTGTATTGAACTCCCAAACCAGCAGAAAAATATTTATTTACATTGTAAATAGCACTTGGAGCAACAGTTATATTAGAATAACCACTTCCAAAACCCAATCCCAAACCACCACCAAACTGAACATTATCCCAAAAATCTGATTTTTTTTGGGTTTCAGAACTTGGTACTTCTTGTGCAAAAGTTGTAAGAGAAAATCCAAAAAAGAAAATCAAAACTGCAAATTTATAAATCAATTGAAGTTGATTGTTTTTCATAAAATTAAAGTGTTAAATTGTAAAAGATAAAAGTATCAAAAAATAATTATATTTTTATTGAATTATCGTACTTTTGCGAAACTATTTAAACAAATCAGGTTTTTTAACTTATAACTATGGATAGGTTTTCCTTTTTAAACGCAGCTCACACACAATTTTTTGCCGATTTATACGAACAATATACTCAAAATCCAGATAGTGTTGAGCCAAGTTGGCGTGCTTTTTTTCAAGGTTTCGACTTTGGCATGGAAACTTTCAATGAGGAGAATTTAGGTAGTCAAATTGCTAGCATCTCTTCTGAAAACCCAAAAAATGCTCAAGCATCTGAAAAATTGCAAAAAGAATTTAATGTTCTTAAATTAATTGACGCCTACAGAACTCGTGGTCATCTTTTTACAGAAACCAATCCGGTTAGAGATAGAAGAATTTATACACCAAATTTAGATTTAGCAAATTTTGAACTTTCAGATTCTGATTTGAATACCGTTTTTGATGCTGCTAAAATAATTGGTCATAAACCTTCAACGTTGCAAGAAATTATTGCACATCTTAAAAATGTATATTGCCAACATATTGGTATTGAATACATGTATATGAGAAAACCCGAAGTAATTCAATGGGTTCAAGAAAAAATAAATGTTAACGATAACCTTCCTAAATTCGATATAGATCAAAAAAAGCATATTCTTGGAAAACTAAACGAAGCCGTTTCTTTTGAAAGCTTTTTACATACAAAATATGTTGGCCAAAAACGTTTTTCACTCGAAGGTGGCGAATCTATAATTCCTGCACTTGACGCACTTATAGAAGCTGCAGCCGAAAAAGGAGTGCAACATTTTGTAATGGGAATGGCTCACAGAGGACGATTGAATATTCTTGCTAATATTTTCGGAAAAGAAACCCAAGATATTTTCTCTGAATTTGATGGTAAAGATTATGACAAAGAATATTTTGATGGTGATGTAAAATATCATTTAGGATTGACATCTGAAAGAAAAACTAAATCTGGAAAAACTATTAATATTAACTTAGCGCCAAATCCTTCGCATCTTGAAACCGTTGGAGCAGTTATAGAGGGAATTACTCGTGCAAAACAAGACAAATATTTCCCAGACGATTTTTCTAAAGTGTTGCCAATTGCTGTTCATGGTGATGCAGCTGTTGCCGGACAAGGAATTGTTTATGAAATAGTTCAAATGGCACAACTTGATGGATACAAAACCGGAGGAACAATTCATATAGTAATCAATAACCAAGTAGGTTTTACAACAAATTATCAAGATGCAAGATCTTCAACTTATTGTACCGATGTTGCAAAAGTAACATTATCACCAGTTTTGCATGTAAACGCAGACGATGTTGAAGCTGTTGTTCACGCAATGCTTTTTGCCTTAGATTTTAGAATGGAATTTGGTCGCGATGTATTTATAGATTTATTAGGATACAGAAAATATGGTCATAATGAAGGCGATGAACCAAGATTTACACAACCTGTTTTATATAAAATTATTGCACGACATAAAAACCCAAGAGATATTTATTCAGAAAAATTAATTATTGATGGTATTGTTGACCAAGCATATTTAACCAAAATCGAAAACGATTACAAAGACAAATTAGACGAAAATCTTCAAGCATCGCGTAAAAAAGACAAAACTATTATCACACCATTTATGCAAGATGAATGGAAAGGTTTTGAGCAAGTTAGCGATGATAAAATGCTTGAAAAAGTTAATACAAAATTTGATAAAAAGAAGCTTTCTCAACTTGCAAACGAAATAGCTACTTTGCCATCTGATAAAAAATTTATTAGTAAAATAACAAAAATTATTTCTGATAGAAAAACAATGTTTGACAACAATGTTATCGATTGGGGAACAGCAGAAACACTAGCATATGCAACTTTGTTGACAGAAGGATATGATGTTAGAATATCTGGACAAGATGTAGAAAGAGGAACTTTTTCTCACCGACATGCAGTTGTAAAAGTTGAAGATAGCGAAGAAGAAGTTGTTTTATTAAATACAATTTCAGATAAGAAAGGGAAGTTTAATATTTTCAATTCCTTGCTTTCAGAATATGGAGTTCTTGGTTTTGATTATGGTTATGCTTTGGCAAATCCAAATGCGTTAACTATTTGGGAAGCACAATTTGGAGATTTTTCTAACGGTTGTCAAATCATGCTAGACCAATACATTTCTTGTGGCGAAGATAAATGGAACAACCAAAACGGAATCGTCCTTTTATTACCTCACGGATATGAAGGTCAAGGCGCAGAACATTCATCTGCAAGAATGGAACGTTATTTACAACTTTGTGCTCGACACAATATGTATGTAGCCGATTGCACAACGCCTGCAAATTTCTATCATTTACTTCGCCGTCAAATGAAAACCAATTTCCGTAAACCATTGGTAGTTTTTTCTCCAAAAAGTTTATTGCGTCATCCGCTTTGCGTTTCAACACAAGATGAATTAATAAACGGAAGTTTTCAAGAAACAATAGATGATATTTCGGTTGATAAGAAAAAAATAAAATCATTAGTTTTCTGCACAGGAAAATTCTATTATGATTTACTAGCCGAGAGAGAAAATTTAAAAAGAAATGATGTAGCTTTGGTTCGTATTGAACAATTATTTCCTTTACCAGTACAACAATTAAAAGAAATTATAGCTAAATACCCAAACGCTGACGATTATGTTTGGGCACAAGAAGAACCAAGAAATATGGGAGCTTATAGTTTTATGCTAATGAATTTTGATCTAGTAAAATGGAGATTAGCATCATTAAAAGCATATGCAGCACCAGCAGCAGGAAGTCACACAAGAGATAGAAGACGTCATGCAGATGCAATTAGAATGGTTTTTGACAAAGATTTATTTAGGTAAATGCCTACAATATTTTACATAAATGGCTTTAGATTTTTCTTTTATAGCAATGAACATTTACCTAAACATATTCATATAGAAAAAGCTGAGAAAACGGCTAAGTTTAATATAGAGAATATAGAGTTAATTAAATCTTACGGATTTAACGCCTCAAGTTTAAAACAAATTAGTAATTTAGTAGAAGAAAATCAAGAACTTTTAAAACAAAAATGGGATGAGTTTTTTAACAATTAATAAATCAAAAAACGCAATTAATATTGCCTTCGAAAATTCTAAAATGATTGTATTTTTAGAAGATGGTAGAGAGTTGTCAATTCCACTAGAATGGTTTCCAAGTTTAAAAAAGGCAACTGATGAACAATTAAATAAATGGAGATTAATTGGTAAAGGAGAAGGCATACATTGGGAAGAAATAGACGAAGATATTTCGATAGAAAATTTATTAGAATAAAAAAATAATAACACTTATATAGTTACAAAGATGATTTTAGAAATGAAAGTGCCTTCACCCGGCGAATCAATAAAAGAAGTAGAAATTGCATCTTGGTTAGTAAAAGATGGTGATTATGTAGAAAAAGACCAAGCTATTGCTGAGGTTGATTCAGACAAAGCAACGCTAGAATTACCAGCAGAAGCAAGTGGAATTATTACACTTAAAGCTGAAGAAGGTGATGCAGTGGCTGTTGGAGCAGTAGTATGTTTAATAGATACAAGTGCAACAAAACCAAATGCTGTAGAAAGTCAAAAGAATGATGTTCCTAAAGCTGAAGCTCAAAAAAAAGAAGAAGTAAAAACTGCACCAGTTTCAGAGAAAACTTATGCGGCACAGACACCTTCACCGGCAGCTAAAAAAATATTAGACGAAAAAAACATACAACCTTCAGATGTTGTTGGATCTGGTAAAGATGGAAGAATAACGAAAGATGATGCAGTAAATGCTGTTCCATCAATGGGAACTCCAACTGGAGGAAACCGAGGTTCTGAACGCACAAAATTATCAATGTTACGTCGTAAGGTTGCTGAAAGACTGGTTATGGCTAAAAATGAAACAGCTATGTTAACTACTTTTAATGAAGTTGATATGACTGCAATTTACGCTTTACGTGAACAATATAAAGAAGAATTTAAAACAAAGCATGGATTAGGTTTAGGTTTCATGTCTTTTTTTACAAAAGCAGTTACTCGTGCTTTACAAATGTATCCTGATGTAAATTCAATGATAGATGGACAAGAAAAAATTTCTTATAATTTTTGTGATATTTCTGTAGCTGTTTCTGGTCCAAAAGGACTTATGGTTCCTGTAATGAGAAGCGCTGAAACACTTTCTTTTAGAGGTGTTGAAGCCGAAATTAAACGTCTTGCAATTCGTGCTCGTGATGGTCAAATTACTGTTGACGAAATGACTGGTGGAACATTTACAATTTCTAACGGTGGTGTTTTTGGAAGTATGTTATCAACACCAATAATAAATCCACCACAATCTGGAATTCTTGGTATGCACAATGTTGTAGAAAGACCAATAGTGAAAAACGGTCAAATAGTTATTGCTCCAGTTATGTTTGTAGCACTTTCTTATGATCATAGAATTATTGACGGAAGAGAATCGGTAGGATTTCTAGTAGCAGTAAAAGAAGCATTAGAAAAACCAGAAGAGTTATTGATGGATAACAATGTTAAAAAATCATTAGAATTATAGTATTGTTAAAAAAACTTTAAGTCATAAAAAAACTCATTTCAATTAAGAAATGAGTTTTTTTATTATGTAAAAAATTTCTAAAAACTAAACTAAATTTAGTTTAGAATATTATCCTAAAGCTGCTCTTTTGAAACCAGTTACAGTCAAACCTGAATCTACAGATTTAATGTAAGCAGCAACGCTCATTGAACTATCTTTAATATAATCTTGATTAACTAATGTGTTATCTTTAAAGAAACGACCAAGTTTACCTTTAGCAATGTTTTCAATCATGGCTTCTGGTTTTCCTTCTTGACGTAACAAATCTTTAGCGATTTCTATTTCTTTAGCAATAACTTCAGCATCAACACCTTCTTCGTTCAATGCTATTGGATTCATTGCTGCAGCTTGCATAGCAACGTTTCTTGAAGCTTCGTCAGCTCCAGAAATATTAGCCGAAAGTGCAACTAAAGTAGCAATTTTGTTTCCAGAGTGAATGTAAGATCCAACAAAAGCGCCAGATAATTTTTCAAAAGTTCTTATTTCTAGTTTTTCACCAATAACTCCTGTTTGCTCAATAAGTTTATCAGCAACAGTAATTCCGTGAAAATCAGAAGCTAAAAATTCTTCTTTAGTTGCAAAGTTTAATGCTAAACCTGCCATTTCTGTAGCCATTTTAACAAAATTTTCATTCATTCCAACAAAGTCCGTTTCACAATTTAATGTAATAACTACACCTTCTGTTTTGTCAGCATTAACAACTGCAATTGCAGCACCTTCTGTAGATTCTCTGTCAGAGCGATTAGCAGCAACTTTTTGTCCTTTTTTTCTAAGGTTTTCAATTGCTAAATCAAAATCTCCATCAGATTCTACTAATGCTTTTTTGCAGTCCATCATTCCTGCACCTGTTATTGTTCTTAATTTATTTACGTCTGCAGCAGTAATTGTTGCCATTTTGTTTTTATTTTAAGTTTTAATATTCTTTTGTAAAAAAATAAATTCTAAATCTAAAATTCCAAATTCCAACTTTAATAAATCATCAATTAATTGATAATTATTGGAACTTGGAATTTAAAATTTAGAATTTTAACTGTTTTATTCTTCAGTTTTAGTTTCTTCTGTAGCTTGTGCTTCTTCAGTTACAACAGCTTCAACAGCTGGAGTTTCTTCAGTAGCAACTACTTCAGTTACTTCTTCTTCTGTTCCAGCTTCTTGAGCATCATCACCTTCTTTTTCAGAAGTTCTGTTTGCCAATCCGTCTTTTACAGCGTCTGTTACTAAAGTTAAAATTTTATCAATTGATTTAGAAGCATCATCATTAGCTGGTATAACATAATCTACTTCACGTGGATCAGAGTTAGTATCAACCATTGCGAAAACTGGAATGTTTAATTTTTGTGCTTCTTTTATTGCGATGTGTTCAGCTTTGATATCAACTACAAATAATGCAGCAGGCAATCTAGACATATCAGAAATAGAACCTAAGTTTTTTTCTAATTTTGCACGAAGACGATCAACTTGAAGTCTTTCTTTTTTAGAAAGTGTCATGAATGTACCATCTTTTTTCATTCTATCAATTGAAGCCATTTTTTTAACCGCTTTTCTAATAGTAACGAAGTTTGTTAACATTCCGCCTGGCCATCTTTCAGTGATGTACGGCATGTTACATGCAGCTGCTTTTTCTGCAACAATATCTTTAGCTTGTTTTTTGGTAGCTACGAAAAGTATTTTTCTACCAGATGCTGCAATTTTTTTCATAGCTTCGTTAGCTTCTTCAATTTTTGCAGCAGTTTTATATAGATTAATGATGTGAATACCATTACGTTCCATATAAATGTAAGGCGCCATATTTGGATCCCATTTGCGAGTCATGTGTCCGAAGTGAACACCTGCGTCTAATAATTCTTTAACGTCAATTTTGTTTGCCATTGTGTAATAGTTTACGTTCCGTGATTAGCAATGCGTCACCTTTTTCGCTTTAAGAAATTTTCTTTAAGACTTTGGACTGCATTTCGATGCTAAACTAATTCCTTTTTTACAAGGAATATCGACAACTTTGTTTAAAATTCAATTTTTTATGCTGAGTTAACTTGGTCTGAATTAATTTTCAGACTTTCAGCATCTGTTTGTAAAAATTCGCAGTTTCCTGAAAAGAATCTGAAACAAGTTCAGATTGAAGTTCAAGAGATACTGAAACGAGTTCAGTATTAACGTTTCGAGAATTGGAATCTCTTACGTGCTTTTTTCTGACCGAATTTTTTACGTTCTACCATTCTTGGATCTCTTGTTAGTAATCCTTCTGGTTTTAAGATAGCTCTGTTTCCTTCGCCAACTTCACACATTACTCTTGCCAAAGCCATTCTTACTGCTTCTGCTTGACCTGTTGAACCACCACCATAAACATTAACTTTTACGTCATAGTTAGTTACATTTTCTGTCATAGACATTGGTTGTAATACTTTGTACTGTAAAGTTGCAGTTGGGAAGTAAGTTGCAAATGGTTTTTTGTTAACTGTGATTTGTCCTGTTCCTTCTTGAACATAAACACGTGCTACGGCACATTTTCTTCTACCGATTTTGTGAATAACTCCCATTATTTTAAGTCGTTAAGGTTTACGGTTTTTGGTTTTTGAGC